>JAKAUH010000066.1 GCA_021818605.1 Planctomycetota bacterium | reverse complement strand
ATGAGTCCAAACGCGTCCCCGTTGGCGTCTGGATGCGGTGCGACGGCTGCCAGGCCACGCTCTTCCGCAAGCAGGTCGAGCAAAACCTGCTGGTCTGCCCCGAGTGCAACCATCACCTCCGCGTCTCGGCCCGCGAGCGAATCGCGCAGCTCCTCGACGCCGACACCTTCGAGGAGTGGTTCACCGACCTCGTACCGGGCGACCCACTGGGCTTCAACGACCGGCGTCCGTATCCCGAGCGCATCAGGGCCGAGCAGGCATCCACCGGGCTGAAGGAGGCGGCGATCGTCGGTCAGGGATTCATCCGCGGTATCCGGATCGTCTTCGGCGTGACGGATAGCAACTTCATCATGGGTAGCATGGGCTCCGTGGTGGGCGAGAAGCTGACCCGCGCAATCGAGGAAGCGACCCGCCAGCGCTTGCCGCTCGTCATCGTCTCGGGCTCGGGCGGCGGGGCCCGAATGCACGAGGGGATCTTCTCACTGATGCAGATGGCCAAGGTGTCGACGGCGCTCGGGCGATACAACGCGGTCGGCGGGCTCTATATCAGCGTGCTAACCCACCCCACGATGGGAGGCGTCGCGGCGAGCTTCGCCTCGCTGGGCGACTTCATCCTCGCCGAGCCCAGGGCCCTCATCGGCTTCGCCGGGCCTCGAGTCATCGAGCAGACCGTCCGGGTCCAGCTACCCGCTGGATTCCAGACGAGCGAGTTCTTGCTCGAGCACGGCTTCGTCGACCGGATCGTCCACCGCCGCGACCTCCAGAGCGCGATCGCGCAGCTCATCGACTACGCCACGCCCTGAGCAGGCTTGATCCCGAGCAGCTCCCCGAGCCGGTCGTTGTTTGGATAGGGATGCCCGCGGTACTGGCGGAATCCCTCCGCCTGTGCCAATCCGAGCGACTCGCCCCGCGCGGCGCCCCAGCGGGCCTGCATCTCGAGATACTCGTCGATCCCGTGCTGCCTCAGCAGCCAGTTCCGCTGGCTGGCGTGGCATGCGAGCATCCGGCGCTTGGTCTCGAAAACATCCGAGACATCCACGAGCAGGTCGACCTGGGCCGGATTCCCCTCGCGATCGTGGCCGCCCAGGGGGTCGACGAAGTACAGATGCGGGATCCGCGCAAGGGGCGCGGCCGGCTCCCACCGCCGCGTGGCATAGTTGGGCGCCGAAGCGGCGAAGCAGGCGTCTCGCACCAGAAGACTCGTCATCTCGTGGTCGGCGATGTAGTCCGATGGCGGAGCCGTCAGGATCACGTCGGGCCGGGTGCGGCGCAGCGCCTCGGTGACACATCGGCGCGAATCGTCATCGTTAAAGATGGCCAGATCGCGGAACTCCAGGCACAGGTATTCGGCGCCGATCAGAGCGGCCGACGCGGCGGCCTCGGCCCGACGGATGGCGGCGATCGCGTCGGGATCGTGCTCGGCACTGCCGCAGTCGCCCGGGGTCATCGTGGCAATCGTCACCGCGCACCCGGCCTGGCGCAGCCGGATCAAGGTGCCGGCACATTGGAACTCGACATCATCCGGGTGGGCATGCAGGGCGAGGATTCGCGTGGGTTCGGACATCGGACTTCGGACTCCGGAGAGCACGGCGGGAAGAAGAACCGTCGTCGAGGGCGGGCCGCATCGTTGAGACGGTCGCTTTTTTCCCGGATCGGGGCGACTCGGTCAAAAGGATTCCGCGAAAAAATCCGAAAAATGTTCTCGCGTGCGCTAGCCTACCGCTGTACATTAGCAGCCAAAGAGTCAGTATCGCGTTGCGATCACCTGTCGGATCAGGCGAGCCGCACGCCGGCTCTTGCCCCTGTCCCGGATTCCCAAGACGCGGAGGTTTCCCATGGCCGACCTTGATTCGTTGACTCCCCGGCAGCGGGAGATCTACAACTTCATCCGTAGCAAGATTCAAGGACGGGGCTACGGCCCGACCGTGCGCGAGATCGGAGTGCACTTCGACATCAAGAGCCCCAACGGCGTGATGTGCCACCTCAAGGCCCTTCAGAAGAAGGGGCTGATCCACCGCGAGCCGAACATGTCCCGGGCGATCCAGTTGCTCGAGGACCCGGTGAACCCGCAGCTCATGGGCCTGAAGCTCGTCGGACGGATCGCCGCTGGCCACCCGATCGAGGCGGTCGAGCAGTCCGAGGAGCTGACGTTCTCCGAATGGGTTGAGCCCGGCGACAAGTTCGCGCTGAAGGTCGCGGGCGAGTCCATGATCGACGAGCACATTGCCGACGGCGACTACGTCATCATCCGCAAGCAGGAACAGGCGCGCGATGGCCAGATCGTGGCGGTCCGCGACGAGGACGGCGAGGCCACGCTCAAGCGGATCTACCGCGAACGGAACCGCATCCGGCTTGAACCGGCCAACAAGGGGATGAAGCCGATCTTCCGCGATCGGGTGAATATCCTCGGCGTGCTGGTGGGCGTCGTGCGGAAGTACTGAAGAGCCAGCCCCGCCGAGGAACCAGCCAGCCCGTGACACAATGCAGGAGCGAACCGCCCACCGGCGGAGCATGAGTCGACTTCGGTCGACTCGACTGGATACCCCGGTGGGCCGTATCCTTGCATCCGGTCGCGAGTCATCGTCTGTTCCGGACGAGTCCAGATCGGGAGGGCGAGCCTTCTGGCGAGCCGGGACATGGAGAAAACCTTGCGGGAGCCCGGCTCGGCAGCAGCCTCGCCCTCCTGCTTGTGGGACAGGCGAACCGAACGGGCACGCTCGGGAACGCGAAAGCCAGGCTGTCGCAGCCAGTGAGGACTGATCGCATGGAGCCGGATAGCGGGACGGCGCCCGATAAGGTGCATCTTTTCACGGATGGGGCATGCAGCGGCAACCCTGGACCGGGCGGATGGGCGTACATCCTCAAGCATCCCGCAAGCGGTCAGACGACCGAGTCCTGGGGCGCCGTCGAGGAGACGACGAACAACCGGATGGAACTCACCGGCGTCATCGAGGGACTCCAGGCGCTCAAGCGCCCCTGCCGGGTCGAGCTGATCACCGACAGCCAGTACGTCGCCAAGGGCATCAAGGAATGGATGCCCAACTGGAAGCGCCAGGGCTGGAAGCGCAAGGAACAGGGAAAACTCAAGCCGCTGATCAACGAGGACCTGTGGCGTCGGGTCGACGAGCTACTGTCCATCCATCGAGTCGATGTGAAGCACGTCCTCGGCCATCGCGGCCACCCCGAGAACGAGGCGTGCGACCGCATGGCCGTCGCGGCTTACAAAGCTCTCAAGAATCTCGCGACGTGATGGAAGAAGTGGCCAGTGAGCGGAGGGCCCTTGGGCGGAATCAGCCCGTCTTGTTGGGCGCGGGTCGCATGACCCCGCCCCGCGCCCAGGCCGACGGCCTCCCGTACGTCTTCTCGATTGCGCCGGAGCGGGAGACCTGCTGGGCGCGAATTCCATGACCGCGCCGAACGGAGGCCCACCGATCCCCAACGCGACTCCGCTTACTCGCCACTCGCCAATCGCCCGAGCCACTTACGTGTGCTGAAGTTGATTGATCTTGTTGTACAGGGTTTTGAGGCTGATCCCTAACTCGCGGGCGGCGGCGGGCTTGTGGCCTGTGTGCTTTTCGAGGACGGTGAGGATGTACTTCATCTCGACGTCGCGGAGCGTCGGGTTGCCCTCGGGGATCTGGAAGTGCGGGCCACCGCTGGAACCGGCGCTGCTGCCGCTCGTCCAGCCCTGGGCCTTGCCGCGCGCGGGGAGCTGGGTCGGCAGATGCTCGGGGAGGATCGGACTATCCCCGGCGAGGATCGTGGCGCGCTCGATCATGTTGGCCAGCTCGCGGATGTTCCCGGGCCAGCCATGGTTTTGCAGGACCTCAAGCGCTTCAGGGGCGATCGTGGACTGCGTCAGCCCGCGGCGGGAGACATAGCGGGCGAGCATGTGCTGCGCCAGCGCGGGGATATCCGCCCTGCGATCGCGCAGGGGTGGCAGGTAGATCTCAAAGGTGTTCAGGCGGAAGAACAGGTCCTCCCGGAACTGCTCCTGCGAGACCATGTCGCGGAGGTCGCGATTGGTGGCGCAGAGCACCCGGACATCCACGCGGAACGGCTCGTTCTCGCCGACGCGTCGAATCTCCCCGCTCTCGAGGAACCGCAGCAATTTCACCTGCACGCTCTTGTCCAGTTCGCCGACCTCGTCGAGGAACAGCGTACCGCCGTTGGCGACCTCAAAGAGTCCCTTGCGGTTCGAATCGGCGCCGGTGAAGGCGCCCTTGCGGTGGCCAAACAGCTCGCTCTCGACGAGGTTCTCGGGCAGCGCGCCGCAATTCACCGGGATGAACGCGCGCTCCGAGCGCCGGCTCTTGTCGTGGAGGTTGCGGGCGATCAGCTCCTTGCCGGTGCCGGTCTCGCCCAGGATCATCACGGTGGCATCCGTGGGCGCAATGGTCTCGATCAGCCGGCGGACCTGCTGCATGACCGGAGTTTCGCCGATCAGGAGCGGAGTGCCCTCGGCGGCCTTGAGCCGGCTCTCGAGCGCGGCGGTCTTGTTCGCCATGTCGCGGCGCTCGGCGACCCGGCCTAGCAGGACCTCGAGCTCGGTCCATTTGCAGGGCTTGGTCAGATAGTCAAAGGCCCCGAGCCGCAGCGCCTGGACGGCCGTGTCGACTGAGGCCTGGCCGGTGAGCAGGATCACCTGAGTGTCAGGACTGGCGTACTTGACCTGTTCAAGGACCTCGATGCCGGTCATGCCGGGCATGCGGATGTCCAGCAGCGCGACGTCATAGAGTCCGCGTTCGAGGGTCCTGAGAGCGGTGATCCCGTCGGGGCAGACCGTGACCTCGTGGCCCAGCCGCGGCAGCTCCATCTGCATCAGATCGCGCAGATGGGCCTCGTCGTCCGCGAACAGGATCCGCAATCCTCCCTGCCTGGGCTTTTCCATTCGACCGTCCCTCCGTGTCCTCACCTGGCGCCGAGGTGCCCTGGGCCGATAGTGGCCCGAGGCGCCCGGTGGCCCTGTCGTCCTTTACCGGCCGACCCCGCCTGTCTCGTTCCGTGATCGCTTTCGTCGGTTCCTGCCTGTTTCCGCCCCGCGCCGCGGCCACGCGGTCCTCGGTGCAGCCTGGCCTGGCCTGGCCTGACGCGGCGCGGCGCGGCCCGGTGCCGCTCAGTTCGTCGCGGCGGCGGGGGCGGTCTTGCGGCGTCCCTGGCCTCTGATCCGGCCTCGCCCGCCCTCTGACGTCTCGGTCGGATGGATAGGCAGCCGCACGGTGAAGGTCGATCCTTTCCCCATACCTGGGCTGACCGCACCGATCTCGCCGTCGTGCTGGCTGATGATCCGGTGTGTGATCGACAGGCCCAGTCCCGTCCCCTTTCCTTCACGCCGGCGGGTGAAGAACGGCTCGAAGATGTTCTCGATCACGTCGCTCTCCATCCCGCAACCGTCGTCCAGGAACGTCATCTCGGCCATCCCCTGGTTATACCGCGCGTCGATCTTCAGGGTTCCCTGGTGGTCCATCGACTCGAGTGCGTTGACGATCAGGTTGAGGACGACCTGCTTGATCTCCTGGCTGTCGACGTGCGCCATCACAGCCTCGCGGGGGTGAAAGATGATATTCTTGCCCCGATATTTGCCGATGTGCTGGAGCATGTCCACCACGCCTTGGATCAGGCTTGACAGGTCGATGCGCTCGCGAGTGATGTCGTTGCACCGCGAGAAGTCCAGGAGCTTCTCGGTGATGTTCTTGCACCGGAAGGCTTCCTCCTGAATCATCTTGAGGTAATTGCTGACGAGCTTCGCATCGCCATCGCCGGCATTCGAGAGGAACCGCGCCAGGCGATTGTCGAGGGCCTCGGCACAGAAGGCGATTGAAGCCAGGGGGTTGTTGATCTCATGCGCCACGCCCGCGGCGAGGAAGCCGACGCCCGCGAGCCGCTCGGACCGAACGAGCTGCCGGCTCCGTTCCTGCACCTGGCGCTCGAGGTCGGCGTAGGTCATGCTGATCTTGGCGGTCATGTCGTTGAACGCCTCGCCGAGGGCCTGCATCTCGTCCCCCGACTGAAGGTCGATCTTGTAATCGAACGATCCCCGTGCGACATGCCGCACCCCGCGCTGGAGCATCCGCACCGGAGTGAGCACCCAGCGGTGGAACAGGACCGTCAGCGCGATCAGCATCCCCAGCACCATGACCGCCGAGGACCAGACGATCACGCGGCTGGCCTGGTACTGTCCCTGGGACATCTGGAGCACCGCCCAGAAGTCCTGGTGGAGCTTGTCGGGAAGCTCGCTGACCTTCTCGTAAAGCCGGTCGATCCGCGACTTCATTCCGGACGGGGTCGCCAGCTTGGGCAGGAGCGAGGCGTAGCGGGTCGTGCCGGGAAACAGCGGCTCGAAGGGAGCATGCTGCGGGTCGATCTCGTTAAGGATGGCCGTCAGGTCCTGATCCATCAAGAGCGCCAGCCGCAGTTCGTCGTAGCCGGTGTCGCCGCGGCTCCCCTGGGTGGTATTCCTCTTCAGCTCGCGGTAGTAAACCGCCAGGGCATCGCGGGCCTCGACCACGCGCTGACGCAGGTCGGTCATCTCGTCCGGGGTGGAATCATCCCGAGGCGGATGGAGCCGGAATACCGCAGCAAAGAGCTGCGTCGATGCGCCGATCTCGCGAAGCTGATCGACCAGCGTGAGGTTGCTCATGTGAAACGAATGGAGGCCGAAGATGGAGCCACCCATGAGGATCAGCATCATCCCAATGACCAGGATGAGGCCGATCATGAGCTTGAGCCGGATGGGCCATCGAGGCATGGCGACCTCCCTGTCGCGGAGTGGCCGGAATCGGGGTGCAACCGCCCGCGGAAGGCGCGAGACGGGGCGGGGGGCACTATAACAAACATCGCCTCCCGCTCAAAGGCCCATTGGGATGGGTCGCAAGACGTCGTGACAGGACCGACCTTTGTCGTCGCGGCTCCATTGGGCGTCTCGGCTCGTCTCGGCTCGGCCCGGCCGACGATCGCGGCTCGATCAGCGGCCGTACCACTGCAGCAGCCCGGAGGCGCAGAGGGCCAGGACCAGGATCAGGCCCAGGACGCCGCGGAGGATCGTCATCTCACGCTGGAATCCGCCCTCGCGGCGCGGGTCGTTTTCCAGTTGCTGAAGGAACAGGATCCGGCTGGCAATGCTGCCATGACGCCACGACCGGCGCCGCAATTCCATGTTATTGCACTGCGCGACGATCGCCAGTGCCTCAGAAAACGTGCGTAGGCCGCCCGGGCAGAGTGGCAGCCGACCGCGGAAAGTCATTGAGGGAGAATCCATTTCGATATCGACATGCGGAGGACAGTCCGGGTGGTCGCAGGAAACCACCTTGCTACCGAACACGTCGGCCTGTCGCTCGAAGCGGCGCGACAGGTGCCCGAAGACCAGCCAGAAGTACACCCCGGCGAGGACCAGGATCAGGACTTCCTGCCCGACGTCGCCGCCGATGGCCTGCGCCGCCCAGACGGGCACACCGGGCACATTCGACAGCCAGGACAGCCCGGCCGCCACGCAGGCGGTCAGCAGGGTGATGAACGCCAGGCTGCCCGCGAAGAAGAAGCCAAAATAGAGCAGGTGCCGGTGGGCGATGTGGCCGATCTCATGGCCGAAAACGGCGGCGACCTCGACAGGCGTCATGGTATCCACCAGGGCATCCGTCAGGAGCACGTAGCGGAAGCCGGGCAAGACACCCGTGACGCACGCATTCAGCACGCTGTTGCCCGTGTCCCAGAGCAGGATGTCGCGGAAACGGAAGCCGGCGCGGCGCGCGGCCCGCTCGAGCCGACGGCGCAGCGGGCCGGCCGGGAGCGAACGCGTGGGCCAGGCGCAGCGGACAAACAGCGGCGCGGCCAGCACCAACCCGCCCAGCAAGGCGACCTCGATCGGGCCCGCCACAGGCAGCTCGTCCCAGTGCGGCCAGAAGCGGGCCAGGATGTCGCGGCGGATCACCAGCAGCAGGATGACGGGCATCATCAGCCCGAGGCTCTGGCGCGACCGCAAGAGCAGGTAGCGGCCCAGCCGGGCCGCCGGCAGCCGCTCCACGCCGCGCTGAAATGCCCGGTCGGCGACGAACTGGCCCCACCAGACGACGACCTGGATCACCGCGAAGGGGAGGAAGACGATCGCGTCGTTGAGGACCCCGAGCCGCCCCAGGCCCCAGTTGGCCCGGACGATGCGTCCCCAGCCCACCGAGTGGATGATCCAGCCGTAGACGAGCAGCGAGATCAGGGTAAGGACCTGAACGCCGCGAATGTGCCGGCGACGCACTCGAGACGGCGGCGTCGCCCCCTGCGACACCTGTGAGGCGATCCAGAGCGCGAACCCGAACGACAGGACGGCGACGACGCTGATCCCCCCGCACGTCTGAAGGACGCGCAGACCTGCATCCGGAATGGGAGTGCCCGCTCGGGGCGGGTCGATCCCGAACGCCAGGATCAGCGCGATCAAAAGGGGTACGGGGAGCATCTACTGGTCCGAACCGCCACGAGGGCGCCGTTAAGCTGAACTGGGTCGGTGGGCCGCGACCCCGAACGGACATTCACTCTGGCCAATCGCTCGATCGCAGGGCGGAATCCGCCATCCGGCCCCCGCGCGGCCTCCGCGGTCCTCACGCGGCAGCCACGCCGACGACGATGAGCTGAACGGGATACACAGTCGACTCGCCGGCCCCCTTGGCCTGGAGTCTCAGCGGCAGGATCACGCTCCAGGTGTCCTTGTCAGCATCGCGGAGCACCGCAGGCTCGGGCTTCGAGCCAGGCGGCGCCATCAGCAGCAGGAAGGACGCCGGATGATTGGTCCCTGCCGACTCGGCGCTGTGCTCCTCCAGTTGCTTGCGCGCGGGAGGAGCCAGGCCCTTGTCCTTCGTCGCCGGCAGCAGCAAGACATAATCGCGATACGTGCTGACCCCCAGGTGGTCGCCATTCACGGGCTGGAGCCCGTATCGCATGGTATACACCCCCTTGGGGATCGGCTGATCCCGGTAGTCGTGCCCTTCCTTGCCGAACTCGAGCACGCCAAGCAACTCGCCATCGGCCAGGAAGGGGAACTGGACCGCGCCCTTCGGCCCCGACGGTTTCGCGGAACCGGGCGTGGCCTGGCGTAGCCAGATCTCCGCGAACGGCTCGCCCTTCTCATCCTGGATGCGGATCGACTGGCCCCCGAGCACCCTGGTGATCTCGGTCGAGACCGAGGACGGCGGAGCCTGCTGGCGAGACTCAACCTTGAGCGACTCCTGTCCCAGGGCGCCTCGGGACACCGCCAGGAGTACGATCGAGGCCAGAAACGGTCGCATCATGGAGTTTCTTCTCTCGAGGTCCCAATGAAATGAGAGCGTCGCGTGGAGGATGTCTCACCTTCGGGCCAGCCGCTCAATAGGCGAAGTGACCCACGAAGCTGCTGCGACAGTTGGGGTCGTCCCAGCGGGTATCGAGCCCTTCGCCCTGGAAGCGGTGACCGAGCGTGAACGCCGGCTTGACGTCGACCGCGCTGGACAGCGGCGAATAGGCCACCGTCTCGTTGCCGCACAGGTGGTCGCGCTCGTCGAGCGGGCGAGTGACGATCTGAGCGAGTCCGGCGGCCCAGAACGTCGCGCGGGGCGCCTGCGGCATTCCGTGCGCGGCGTGGGCGGACTCGGTCTTGCCGGCGTGCTCCTCCAGCTTGAGCTGCATGCGGGCGGTCTTCACCGAAACGACGGTGGCGAGACGGCGGCCGCCGAGCGTCCGCGCCATGTTGAGCAGTGCCTCGCGCTGACGCTGGTCGGCCCGGGAGTCGACGATCACGACGGCCTGGGCCTTGTCCGGGTCGTCCTCGGAGAAAGTCGTGTTCCCCTCGACGGCCGCAGCCACGCAGAGCCCGGCGAGATCAACGCCGTTCCACCGGCCCTCGTTGACCTTCCAGGCCATCACGGCCTGCTTGCCATAGATGAACACCTCGGCATTGGAGAAGCAGGGGCCGGTGAAGACATCGGCGTTGCGGGCCTCGACGTAGTCGCCCCGGATCTCCGCGGCGCCGGCGATCGCCGGAGCGAGGGTGAGCACAAAGGCGCAAAGCGCCCGGGGAAAAGTCCTCATCAGGTATGGCTCCTGTTCGGTAGGGTGGCGCATGCCAGCTAGGGCGTGGTCGATCATCTTGGATTATGGGGCGAGTCCCTGGGGGACGTCAAGGGCCATAAGGGCGAGCCGGATTGCGTGTCGGCCCGCGAGAATGAGACCCAGGTCCAATTGTGCCAACGACTTGAAAACTGACAACGGAGCACGCACCCGTCAGCGGACCGCGGCCGCGGCGCCGGGGCTCTCCCGATCGGCGGCGCTGGTCGTGGTGGCGGGCGAGCGGCCGAGGCTGGCGGCGAGGCGCTGGTAGGCGGCCTCAAGTCGATCGCGGTCGTCCTGGTACTGCTGGACACTGTGCCGGAGCCGCTCGATGGCCTCGTCTCGGATGGCGAGACGGCGCAGGTCGTCGAGTGCGCGGTCGGACGCATCGCGGTTCTGGGCCTGGAGATCGATGACCTGATCCTTGAGCCGGGCGTTCTCGGCCCGGAGGGAGCGGGTGACCTGGAGGGATTCGTCGAGCTGGGACCTGGGCACGACGGCGCAGGCGGGCAGGGCGGCGGCCGCGATCAGGGCGGCGGCGAGCCGGGCGAGCGCGGTCGTTCGTCCCTGCGCGGGCATGCGATCCGACTCCATTCGGACACGTCTTTGGACTGGGAAGCTCAGGCCCGGGCCCGAAGTTCGTGTTCGAACGGCCGGGCCCGGGCTGGCGGACGGGTTCGGCTGAGCTCTCAGCCGCCAAACAGACCGGCGATGGTGCGAACGAGCCCGGAAGGCCCGCCGCCGTCACGGAACTCGTAAAGGTTCCGGACCATGTCAATCGAGACGAACGAGAGCAAGAAGATCAGGACGGTGGTGACACCCAGCAGTCCGACCCAGAGGCCGCCCCATTCCTGGTCGGAGTCGCGGGACAGGACGACGGCGGGGCCGGAGCGCTCGGCGGCGGCGGAGGTCGACTCGCTGGACGACGACCAGGCGCTGGCCATGTCACTGGAGACGGCCGCGTCGAAGCCGTCGTCCTCCTCGTCCTCGTCCTCGGCGAAGGCCGACGGGGCCATGGCGGTCGCGGCGTTCTGATCGACGGCCTCCTCGTCGATGGCGAAGACCTCGCTGGCGCTGTCGCTCTCCTCGAGCTCGAAGTCGCTCGCCGCTTCGAGCTGGACGGTCTGGTCATCCGAGTCGTCGTCGGAGAGCGGGACGTCGACCTCGAAGTCGGTGTCGTCGAAGATGTCTTTTTCGCTCTTCTTGACCACGGGAGGCGGTGTCTTCGACAGCGACTTCTTCGGAGGGGCCGGCCTGGCCGGGGCGGTCGTCTTGATCTCCTCGTCGGAGAGCGGGGCCAGCTCGATCGAGTCCGCCTGCCCGAGCCCGAGTCCGGGCCCCTGGAGGTTGATGCCCGAATCGCTGGGCCGCGAGAGGTTGATCCCCGAGACATTGGGATCGGCGGCCGTGACGTCGGAGTCGCTCGCCTTGCTGATCGGCGTCGCCTCGAACTCGTCGCTGGCGTCGAGTGCGGTCAGCTCGAAGTCGCTGCCGGACTCGGGCTGGAGGGCGTCGATCAGCTCGCTCGACGGGTTCAGGTCGAAGTCGCTATCGGCCTGGCTGACGGGAACCTCGGCCGACGAGCCCAGCAGCGGCACCGGGCGGACGCCCGTGTCGCTGCTCGAGCCGGGAGAGAGCACGCCGTGATCGGCCGTGTCGTCCTTGATCAGCGTGACGTCCGAGTCGCTGGGGGCACGCAGGCCGGAGTCGGGCGTGGCGAGCCGCACGTCGGAATCGCTTGCCCCCTTGACGTTGTCGGGAACGAGGCGGACGTCGGAATCGCTCGGGTGCTTCCCCGAGGCCGACACGCCGATGATGACCGAACTCGACCCGGTGACCGGGTTGGGCGGCAGCGACAGGTCGTCGAGCAGGATGTCGTGCTCCGACGAGCCCTCGGGCTCGGGAACGCCCTTGGCCTTGAACTGCGTGGTCTCCGAACCGAGGTCGGGCCGGGCCACGCCGAGCTGGAACTCGGACAGGTCGAGGTCGGCTCCCTCGTCCAGCCCCGAGGCGGCCGGGACCTCGAGATCCGACAGCCGAAGCTCGGCGTCGCTGCCCAGCCCGCGGCGCCGGGCCAGTTCATCGATATCAACGACGCGGAAACGCCACGAGCCGCCGTCGAGGAACGCGCGGACCTCGCGCGCCTGGGCCTTGCTCTTGAGTTCCTCGCTGCTCATCCCCAGGACGCGGGCGGCTTCTTCCAATGTATAAAACTGAGCCATGGACGTGCTCCTCGCGGTCGAGATCGGCCCTGTGGGAGCCGTGGATCATCGGATGATGGACTTGGTGGGAGACCCCGACCGATCGCGCCGGACGTCTCCTGCTCTATGGGTTGGTCGCCGGGTTCAGGTTCAGTGCATCGACCCGCGCCTTCACGTCCGCGGGTTCCAGGCCCTGGTTATTATACTGGTCGAGCTCGAGGTCCCAGCGGAACTGGCGGGCCGCCTCGAGCTTCACGGTCCCCTTGCTGTTCGACGGGTCGCCAACGCGGTAGATCGCGAACGCCTGCTTCTTCGTGTCGATCAGATAGAGCCACTGGGCGGGATTCCCCGGACCACTGGGTGTGGCGATTAACGCCAGGATGCCCCCCGATTCGCCCGACACGATCCTCCTGGCCGCCCCGCGCGTCGGCTCGGCCGCCCGCGGCACACCGGTCACACCCTGTCGATAGACGTTCGGCCCCTGGGCCGCGGCTGGCTCGATCTTGAATCCGCAGCACCATGACACGAAGATCCCCAAAGCCATGCCCGGCAGCCCGTAGCGCACGAACCCGGAGCCCAGACGTCGCGCCATCGCTCACCCCCCTCCCTGAACGACACAACCCCCATCCCCTGAGGGCCGCTTCGCGCATCCCGCCATTGCGACCTGCGGCGCGTGTGCCCGCAG
>JAKAUH010001030.1 GCA_021818605.1 Planctomycetota bacterium | reverse complement strand
AGAGGACTGCGCGGCCGCCGCGAGCGCCTTGCCGGCGTCGTACGCGATCGGATAGTCCGGAATCGACCGAGGCTCGACCGGCTCGCCCAGCGCCGTGAACCGGTTGGCGAGGCATCGCGCGGGTCGGCCCGAGATCGCCGAGGTCATGACGGTGTGCCTCGCTCTTGGGCTGAACAGCGCGGCCCGGTAACCCTCGGCGGCCGACGATTCGGGGGACGCGATGAAGGCCGTGCCGAGCTGCGCGGCGACGGCGCCGAGCGTCAGGCACGCCGCGATGCCCGCGCCGTCCATGATCCCGCCCGCGGCGATCACGGGGACATCGAGGGTCTTCACCAGCATCCGGGTCAGCGCGAGCGTCCCCAGCCGGTCGTCCGGCCGTTCGGGGTCGAAGACCCCGCGATGCCCGCCCGCCTCGTAGCCCTGTGCGACCACGGCATCGACGCCCGCCGAGACGGCGGCGACTCCTTCGTCCACGGACGTCGCGGTCGCGAGCAGCACGATCCCCGCGGCGCGAAGGGCCTGGATCCGCTCGCGTGCGGGGAGCCCGAAGTGGAAGCTGACGACACTCGGCCGCTCCTCGACGAGCACGGCGAGCGTCGCGTCGTCCTCGAGGAAGCTCCGGTAGATCTCCCGGAGTTGCCGCGGCGGCTGGGTGTTGTACTCGAGGAAGGCCGGCGCCAGCCGATCGATCCACCGGGCCTCTCGTTCTGCGTCGGCGATCGCAGGCTTGTGGCAGAACACGTTGACGTTGAAGGGGAGGTCGGCCGCCCGGCGGACCTCGCGGATCATCGCGCGGGCGCCATCGGCCGACGACGCGCCGACGCCGATGGAGCCGAGGGCGCCGGCGTTCGAAACCGCCGCGGCCATCGCCGGGGTCGAGACACCCGCCATTGGGGCCTGAATGATGGGCAGCGCCATGCCGATCCGGCCGAGGAGATCGTGCATTGCGTGGGTCCCGCCGGTCCTGTGGGATTCATACCGTCACGACGACCTTGCCGACCTGCTGGTTCGACTCGAGGTAGCGATGGGCCTCGACGATCTGATCGAGCGGGAAGGTCCGCGCGATGACCGGCCGGAAGCTGCCATCGGCGAGGCCGGCGTTGACGAACGCCTTGCCGCGCTCGAAGCGCTGCGGGTCGCCGGTGATCTCCATCAGCACATAGCCCCGGATCGTGATCCACTTGCGCAGGACGTCGAACAGCGGCAGCGGGGTCGGCTCGGGACTCAATGCGCCATAGAGAAACACGATGCCGAGCCGGGCCGTCGCCTCGATCAGCTTGTTGAAGGTCGGACCGCCCACCGGGTCGAAGACGACGCGGGCGCCCTTGCCGCCGGTGAGACCGAGGATCTCCTGGACCAGGTCCTGCTCGCCGGTGGCGATCACGTGGGCGGCGCCGGCGTCGAGGAGGGCCAGCCGCTTTGCGGAGCCTCGCGTGAGCGCGATTGGCACGGCGCCGACCTTGTTGGCGATCTGGATGGCCGCCAGGCCGACGCTGCTCGACGCGGCCGGAATCACCACGGCGTCGCCGGTCTTCAGGCCGGCGATGTCGATGAGGGCGCCGTAGGCGGTGAGGTATTGCATCCAGACGGCCGCCGCCTCGATCCACGAGAGCGACGGGGGATGGTGCGCCACCGCGTGCACCGGCGCGTTGGCCAGCTCGCCGTAGAGCCCGTAGCTGTTGAGCGAGAAGGCGGGAATCGTACTCACGGCGTCGCCGACCTGGAAGCCCTGGACGCCGGGCCCGATCGCCGCGACGGTGCCGGCCGCCTCGTAGCCCAGCCGGGCGGGGAGCTTCGGATCCTCGAGATACTGGCCGCGGCGGAACATCGCCTCGGCCCGATTCAGGCCCAGGGCATGAACGCGGATCTGGATCTCGCCCGGCCCGGGAGGCGGGACCTCAAGGTCCTCAATCTTCAGGACCTCGGGGCCTCCTGTCTGGTGGAAGCGGACGACTCTCGCCATGGTGTCCTCCGTGCGAGTAACCGAGTCGTGGCGGACCTGTCCTGACCAGCGCGGCGGCTCAGATCAAGGTCTCGAGCAGCAGCTTGAGCTTCCGGACCTCGACCTCGCGGTCGAAGGGATTGTCGGGCCGGTCGATGATCGAGACCGTCAGCGAGCGGTTGTAGCCGTGGCGCTGAAGCATCGCGACGATGCGGGCATACTCGATCTGCCCCTGGCCGACGCGGACCTGGAACTCGCCGGGGGCCTGGCCAGTGTCGCGAAGGTGGACGTTCTGCACGTGGGGAAACACCACGTCGAAATCCGGCGTGGGACGCGCGCCCTGGAGGAAGTGGCTGGGGTCGAGCGTCAGGCCCAGGCCGGGGATGGCCTCGCAGAGCTCGACGGCGACCTTCGGGTCGCCGGTGAGGGTTTCCGAGTGGGTGAGCAGCGCGAGGACCAGGCCCTGGCTCATCGCGTTGGTAACGAGCGGGGTCAGTCGCTTCACCTCGTCGGCAACGGGGGTGTCGGCGGGGGCGGCGTGGATGGTCAGGACCGCGACGTTCAGCGCCTTGGCCAGGCGGCAAAGGCCGTCGAAGCGGCGGCGGGGCAGGGGGTCGGACCAGTCGACCGGGCCGAAGTCGATATACAGCGACGATGGGACCACACTAGGGCCTCGCCTGAGTCGCAGGAGGGCCGCCTCGGGGTTGTCTCCCGCCTCGGAGGGCCGGAGATGATTGCCCTGTTCAACCAGGGCGAGCTCGTACTTGTCGAATTCCAGCTCGGCGATCTGGCGGAGGGCCGTCTCCAGCGACTCCCGCGCGAAGCAGAGTGTGTTACAGGCGACGAACACTCCTCATCCCTCCTTGCCTTGCCTGCGTCGTACCGGACGGACCAACCTCCCGTGGGCTCCAACGTCATGGTGCCCACGATCTTACCGGAGGGCACGGTCTCGCGATAGGGCAGAAGCCTCGGTCTCGGCGGGCCCGGCGCCGGAGCGGGCCTCGTTCGAGCGGGCGATGCGCGCCGCGGTCACGGCCGACTCGCGGACCCAGTGCGAGCCCGCCAGTCGGGCGAAATCGGCGTAACGGTGCTCGCGGTAGGCCTGGAGTGCGGCGAGCACGGTCCGCCGGGCGTTGAGTCGGGCCGAGCGGGCGGCAGCGTCGCTGCCAATCTTCAGGTCGTCAATCCAGAGCACGCCGGGGGTCATCATCTCGAAACGGAGCCGGGCCGAATCGAGCCCCGCCGCCGGCAGGTCGGCGGCGCGCACGGCGCGCGGTTCCCACTCCGAGGAGATGTCCAGCACCGAGCGCCGCACGTAGGGCTGACCATTCGACTGACCCTCGATCCAGACCCGAACCGTGGCGTTCGCCGGCTCCGAGCGGAAGTAGGCCTGAATCGTCAGGCTGGCCTGGGGAGCCGGGGCGAACGGGGCGCTCACCACCGAGCTCGGAGCATCCGGAGCGGAAAGCCGCAGGCTCCCGCGCCCGGAGTGCGGGTTCACCGGGTCGATGACGATCGATCGGCCGGAGTCTTTCGCCTGGGCCTCGACGCGCTGGCCGGCCTGGGTCTCACCCTCGTGGTCGGCGGCACGCGCGACCTCGAGCTTCCAGCCGCCGGGAACCGACAGGGTCTCGGCACCGATCGGGCCAATACTCCCGGCGGTCGTCACAGCAGGATCGGACTCGCCGGGCAGCGCGGGCAGCGGCTCGCCGCCGGGGCCCGTCGCGGCCGCCGGATCCGCTGCCGCGGCGCGGTTGGTCCGGTCCATCGGCTCGAAGCCCGGATTGGCCGGCTCCACCGACGTGCCCGCGGTCGCCTGATTCAGCCGCGCGAGCTGGAGCGACAGCTCGTGCGACCGCGCCTCCATACTTGCCAGGATCGCCTCGCCTGGATAGGTGTTTACAGATGCGATTCGGATCCCAGCCGCCCCCACGCGAATCGCCGATACGCCGTACGGAACCAGGTCGAGGACGAGGTTCCGGCCGTTCGCCTCCCGGGTGGGCGCCAGCCGCAGGCCGCGGCCGAGGTCCTCGATCAGGGCCGATTCGGGTGCCTCGACCAGGCAGGCGATCCGGATGGGATACGGCGAGTCGTTGCCGATCGCCAGAAAGCTCTGGGTGTCGTCGCCGGAGGTTCGCACCGACGTGCCGAAGGCCAGTGCGTGGGGATCGGCGGCGCGGTCCACGGGGTGGGTTGGCCACGAGGGAAGCGAGCGAAGGACGCCCGCATATCTGCGGAGCCGGTCCTCGTGTCCGGCGGCGGCCGCGGCGGACAGGATGACCCAGTGGGCGTCGAGGGCCGCCAGCGCATGGCTGAGCGGCTCGTCGGCAGTCGGGCCGCCGCCCAGCGGGAGCGCGCGCAGGCGGACCGACGAGGTGCGCGGGCTCGCCGCCGCGCTGGCGGGAACGGCCGGCTCTGGACCGCTCGAGCCGTCCACCGTCAGGAACAGGCCGCGGCGCGGCCGGCCGGCGACGATCGCGTCGAGATCCGGACTGGTCGCCAGGTCGTGGGCGAGGGCATCGACCGACAGGGTGGTGCCGCGAAGGACCGCGGGGGCGGCTGGGCCGGTTGGCCACGACGCCAGGTCCAGGCCGACGCTCCGCCAGGCCTGGCTGGGTGTCAGGCCGGCCAGGTCGACGCGGCGGGCCTCGGCGCCGGCCGGTCCCGAGTCGAGGCCCGGAGTCACCACGGCAAGCAACGCGCCGGGAACACTCTCCTGGGCGGCGGCGCCAAGGTCGGCGTAAAGCGTCGCCATCTCGCGGGCTCGCCAGGTCAGCCAGGGCATCCGGCCGGCGCCGGCCAGGTAGCGGAGCCGGACGACAAAACGGCCAGGGTCGTCGTTCGCCAGCCCGGGAATGTTCCGCGCGGTGTTGGCTCGGAAGGTCTCGCGAACGAACCGGCCATAAGTGGCATCGTCAATTCCAGTATCGGGTGTGCCCAGCATGGTCGGCCCTTGCCCCAGCTGGATCACCAGCCCCGGCGCGGTCCGAGGATCCGCCGACCCGTCGGGACGAAGCCTTCCCATCGCCTCGACCACCCGGCGGCGCATCGCCTGGCGGACCTCGGGATTCAGTGGGTGATAGGCCGAGTCGGCCGGCTGCCCCCGGCCGTCTATCCGGACGAGTCCGCGCCGAACGGCATCGGGCGAATCGGGCGGCGGCAACCCGGGTAGTGCGTCGGGACCGTCGAAGGCCAGCTCGAGCCAGAGTGTGTCCCCCTGGCGCTGGAGCACCCGGCGGACGAGCTCGAGGCGATCGGGGCCGCACGAATCCTCATGCGCCTGGCCGTCGAGGGCCCGCCGGTCCACCCGATCGCCGAGCGATTCAGGAACGACCACGGCCGAGGCCCCGCAACAGGAAAGGTAGCGCGCCAGGTTGGTCGCGGCGTTCCAGACCGCGGCGGGTGAGTCATCGCCGCCGAAGGGGTCGAGGGGATGAGCACCCTCCAGCGACAGCCCCAGCGTTCGTGTCGAGGTGGTCGAGGGCGTGCGGATCGGCGGCGGGGCGGGCAGGTCGTCGAGCTCGGTGAGGGTGATCGTGCCGATGCGGACAGCGGCCTCGGCGCTTCGATTGTAAACGACCACGACGTTCTCGGCCGAGCCCGGCCAGACGTACCACGAGAAGCTCACGCTCGGGCCATTCTCCAGGATCGGCGGCCCGGACGCGCAGGCGTCGAGCAAAACGCGGGGCCGAGGATCCGCGGCGCCCGTCTCGGCCGCGTCGATGAGCGCGACGCCGAGCGAAGCCGGCTCGCCTCCCTTGAGCGAGAGCGTCAGACGGTGCGGCCGATTGGGGTGGGCCGCCTGGAGACCCACCGCCGACCAGGCCAGGCCCGAGTCGTTGGCAGGTTCGAGACGCCCGGACTCACCCTCGTTCCGGACAAACCATCCCCGCAGCCGGTCGCGGCGCGACGGTTCGATCAGGGCCGCGGCGGGCACGTCCCAGGTCGACCGTCCGGTCTCGGCCAGCGGCGATCGGCCGGTGGCGACCAACCGGTGGACCCTCGGGCGCGAGAGGTCGACCGAGTCCACCGCGATCGCGGAACCATCCCGAGAGCGCTCGCGCGCTGGCCCCTCGGCCGGCCGCGCCACGCCACGCGGGGCGACCACCACCAGCGCCGTCCTTCGGACCGCCGATGTCGCCGCGGTCGCCGGCTTGTGCCGGCGGATCAGCCGCCCCAGTCGCGAGCCCTCACGCACGATCGGCTCCCAGCTCGCCTGGACCTCGACAACGTAGGTCCCCTCGGCACGAGGCGCGCGAAGGTTCAACAGCCGAACCGGAACCTCGCGGCGGTTGGTGGGCAGCACCTCCTGACCGTCCTGGCGCACCACCGGCTCTTCACCCTTCGCCGGCCGGATCAGGGCCGAGTACCGCACGGCGACGTCCGTCGTCTCGGGCCAGAGGACGTTCAGTCCCACCGAGACCGGAACCTCCGATCCCGGCTCGACAATGCCGTCAGCCGCGGACTCGCCCAGGCGGACCGACAGCGCATCCCACGCCAGCCGCTCGACTGTCACCCGCAGTTGTGCCGTGTCCGGATTGTGCTGGGCCCGATCAAGAATCGCGGTCAGCGGAACGCTCACCACCTGGTCGCCCTCCCGGACGATCAGCTTCGCATCAACCGGCGCTTCGATACGCGCGCGCACCCGTCCCGCATTCGACAGGCCCAGCCGCCACCCTCCCGACGGCGAGGGCCCCCAACCTGGCGGCACCCGAGGCGGCCCGTGCGCACCGGGCGGCCAGACGATCGCCTCGATCACCCGTCCCTCGCTCAGCTCCAGCTCGACGCCTGAATGGCCCGCCGGTGCCAGACCCTCGGCCAGATTCTCGCCAGCGAGCGCCCAGCTCAACTCAATCGTCATCCGAACCGATTCGGACTTGCCCGCCGCAGCGGACGGCTTGCCGTCCTGTCGCGCGGCACCCCCTCCGATCCCCGTGAGGAACAATAACCCGATCGCCAGGACTGTGCGCGATTCCTTGCGCATGCGCCGGCCGCTACCCCTGTCTGACGTGATTCGACCATCCGGCGACCTGCCGCCCTGCATCCATGCCTGGCGGTTTTGACCTGATCGACGCGAGAATCCGATCCAGACCCTCAGAAGAGCCCCGAAAGAATCCTGCTCTTCCTGGTCCATCGGCCGACGAACGACCCGACTTGACTTGTGATCCGCAAAACTGACGAAATCGCGGGAATCGTCAAGGTCAACCTGAGATTGCGTGCATCAAATCTGGCGGGCTCGGAGGATGTGAAAGGATCGTCGAAAACGAGCAGAATGCGAAGCAACGTAACGGTGCGTTCTGTCAGCCCCCGACGTCGAGGATTCTCCGGGGCGCCGCCATGCTCCAGATATCCCGGCGACAGCAGACCTTCCCTTAATGGCCGGTTAATCGTCACAACCCGGCAAATCCGGACATCCGGACTTGCGGAATGTAACCTGGGGATCAACCGCGATGCTCGCAGTGGACGAAAGGACGGGCAGGGTCGAGCCGGATCGGTGAGTCCGGGTGAGTCGGACGGTGCCGACGGGAGGAGATGACGGGGCCATGAAATGGAATGCTCGGTTCCTCGTCGCGGCGATTGCCTGTATTGGCTCAATGCAGAGCGTCAGGGCGGCACGCGGTGAGGATCTGCAGGAAGCCTGGAGCATCGCGCTACGGGTCAACGCTGGCTTGCAATCCCAGCAGGCGACCACGATGTCGCAGGGGTTCAACCTCAAGGCGGCGAAGTCGAGCCGATGGCCGACGATCCGAACCCTGGCCTTCGACGCGCTGCTTACCACATCGCCAGGGATCAGCACCGCGTCGTTCCTGGGAGCGTCGGCGGGCGGACGCGGCGCGGGGACGGGAGCGGGTAATCCCCTTGGCGCGGCGTTTCCCTCGGTGCTGCCCGTGCTGGGACCGGGGCAGGTGAACCTGCCGGTCTCGCTGACATTCGCCAGCGTCCCGCTGTACACGGGCGGCCGGCTGCTGCGGAACATCGACGCGGCGGGCGCCCAGCTCGGCGCCCAGCGCCACGAGGAGTCCCGCACGGCGATGGACCTGAGGCTGAAGGTCGCCGAGGCGTACGTGGGCGTGCTGCGGGCGCAGAAGAACCTCGAGGTGGCCCAGAGCAGTGTGGAACAGCTTGACTCGTTCGCGAAAGACGTGCACAACCGGGCCGAGCAGGGCCTGGCGATCCGGAGCGAGGAGCTGGCCGCGCAGGTGTCACTGGCGAACGCCCAGCTCGCCGAGATCCAGGCGCGGACCACGCTCGAGTCGGCGCGGGCGACCTATAACCGCTACCTCTGCCGGCCGCTGAACGAGCCGACCTCGCTTCAGGAGCTGACGTCCATCCCACCCGCGGCCGACTGGACGACGATGGCCCAGGAGGCGGTGCGCGACATGCCCATCGCCTCGGCCAGCAACGAGGACGAGGTGCGCTGGCTGACCCAGCGCGCGATGTCCGCCCGGCCCGAGCTGGCGAGCCTGTCGCACCAGGCCCAGGCGTTCGGCAACCAGGCCGAGGCCACCCGCGCCGGCGTCCGGCCGCAGGTCGGCTTCGCGATGGGATTCGTGTTCCTGGGCAGCAACAACTTCGTGCCGCAGGGCATCGGCGCGGCGACCTTCTACGCCGACTGGACGATCACCGACAGCGGCGCGACCCGCCGCCGCGCCGCAGCGGTCGACTTTCAGCAGCGCGCGACAATCAAGCGACGCGAGGACACCGCGGCCGATATCGCGCTGGAGGTCCGAACGCGATGGCTCGACCTCCAGCAGGCAAAGAGGCGCGTGCCGGTCGCCAAGCTGGCGATCGCCCAGGCCCAGGAGAACATCAACGTCGTCTCCGAGCGATACCGGCAGCAGCTCAGCACCTATACCGAGGTCCTCGACGCCGAGACGCGCCGCATCCAGTCGCTGAGCAACTTCTACAACGCCGTCTACGACGAGAGCCTGGCATCGTTCCGCCTTCAGCGCGCGGTGGGCGACCTCTGAGGCTCAAGGTTGGTCAGGCTCTCGGCCTGACTCCGCAATATGTTGTCGGGTGGGCATCGCCCACCCGACTTTCCCCCTCGCGAGGGCCTGTTTAAACCTGATGCACCCTGTGATCGATCGAGTGCCGGCGCCCCTTGTTCGACTTGAAGTCGAACAGTCCCAACCCCATCGCGCCGGCCAGCGCGATGTGCTGGGGCTGACGGACGTCGAAGCCCTCCTTGTGCAGCGGGTCGAGCGCGGCCTTGCCGGCGGCGGCGACCGGCGGCAGGTTCTCGCTCTTGCGCTTGGCGTCCACGATCGTCCACTCGACGTGGTCGAGCGCGACGGGATCCGTCGCGAAGAAGATCGAGTTGTACTCCCAGGTGTACTTGCCCCCCTCCCACGCGAACGGCCCGCCCTGGTAGACGGCACGGATGCCGTCCATGATCTGGAGGACGAAGCGGTCCCGGATGATCGGATGGCTCACCATCTGCGGGATGAACTGGTTGCAGACGTTGGTGAAGCTGGTGCTGTGCGAGCGGTTGACGTTGTTGACCGTCCCATGGCTCATGTTCTTGAGCGCGCCCGTCACTCCCGCCGAGCCGTGGTCCTTCAACACCGGAATTGCCACGATCTTGTTGAGCGTCCTCGTCACCAGCTTGCCCAGGTGCGACCGATAGAGGCGGTCGTCCTTCGGATCCCCGCCGTAGTTCACGAGGTCCATCCAGACGAACGCATCGTGGTCGAAGCCGGCGATCGGATCCTTGGCGTGCGAGGGAAAGTCCAGCTTGGTCTGGTTGCCCTCGGGGTCGAGGCCGCCCCAGTGAACATCGCCCGGCAGGATCTTGTGGTAGCCGGCGTCCATGAACTCGCCGCGATAGCGGTCGTAGACGAAGATATCCCGCCCCTTGACGCCGCACGCCTTGAGCTTGTCGATCACCTCGAGCACGATCTCGTACGACGAGTGGGCGAACGGCTGGCCGTTGGGCACGACCTTGATCCCGACGGCGTCGCCCGGCTCGAAGAAGTGCTTCCAGCCCTCGACGGCGTCGGTGGCGCCGGTCAGGTTCTTGATGCCGGCGTCCATCGTCGCCTTGATGGCCTCGGCATCGCGCTTGCCGCCCTGGATCATCCGGGGGTTCTTCGCCTCGACCACGCGGCCGGGATAAAGTCCGGGCGCGGCGAGCTTGCCCAGTGGCCGGCTACCGCCGCCGAAATGCGTCGTCTTCGTGACCGAGCCGATCTCCTGCGCCGCGCGGGCCGCGCGGCCGGAAACCAGCGGGACCGACGCAGCCGCGGCCGCACAGGCGGAGGCGGACAGGAAACCACGACGGTTCACGCCGCCGCAGGGATAACGGTGCTGCATGATTTGGTCCTCTCCAGGCGCGTCTCGGGGGGAAGGTCGAGTGGGGGGCTCCCCGCAACAGCGCCAGCGGGGACACGAATAAGCCATAGCATGTCCGATCGGAGGGCTCATGTCCAGCCATGTGCGTCCATCCGACGAAGGAAATCGTCGACGGCGACTCACCGGTTTCGGTGTTCATCCTGTGCGGATGCGGTACGGCGTGCTAACTTGATGTCGCCTGCCGAGCAAGTTTGCGCAGGTCCTTTTCGAGGTGAGGGAACAGTCGGTGGAGCACCAGAAGGCCGGGCACGCCGATTCGCAGGCTGTCGCCACCGGCGCGAGCTGGCCGCCGCTGGCGCCGGTGCTGCTCGCCGCGGTGCTCGGGATCGCGGTCGATCGGTATGCTGCACCGTGGGGAACCGCCACCTGGGCGGCGCTGGCTCTCGGCGCCGGTGCGGCCGCGCTCCTGGCGCCGAGCCGCGAGCTGGCGGCCGATCTGGCGGTCCTCGTGGCGTTCCTCGGTGTGGGAGGCGGTTGGCACCACGCCTGGTGGTCGGATCGGCCACGCGACGATCTCTCGCTCGCCACCAGCGACACGCCCCGGCCGGCATGGGTGCGAGGCATCGTGCGCGATGTACTTGGAACACATCGCGTCCCAACCGATCGGTATGGGTCGTCCTCGCGCGCCGGGCATCAGCGCGACAGTCGCGACTCATCGCGCACCCGGTTCGTCCTCGACATCACCGCCGCGAACGACGGCCGCGGCTGGCGGACGGCCTCGGGCCGGGCGCTGGCGAGTATCGACGGCGGAATCGACGGCCTGATGGGCGGTGTTCCGATCGAGGCCGTTGGGCAGATGTCGACCATCGCCGGTCCGCTCAACCCGGGCGAGTTCGACTATCGCGCCTTCCTCCGCGGGCAAGGGATCGACCTCCGGCTGACGATCACCTCGGCCGACGGCATCCGGCCCGATCCCGAAGGCCGAAGCAGCGCCCTGGCTCGCCTCCTGGGCAAGCTGCGCGCCTGGAGCCGCGCCAGCCTCGTCGGCGGAACCCGGCCGGACGTCGAGCCTCTCGCCGCGGCGCTTTTGCTCGGCCGGCGCGAGGGAGTCGATCCCGAGGTCAACGACGCCTTCGCCCGCACCGGGACGACCCACCTTCTGGCGATCTCGGGTCTGCACATGCAGGTCCTCGCCGCCGCGCTGCTGCTGGCCGCGCGAGCCCTCGGCATGCCGCGTCGGCCGGCCTTCCTCGGTGTCGCCCTCGCAACCATCGGCTACGCGGCGCTTGTCGGCCCGGCGCCCTCCGTCGTGCGGTCGACGATCATGACGGTCACGTTCTGCCTCGCCGAGATGGCCGGCCGGATGACGCGGCCAGCGAACATCCTGGCGCTCGCCGCGCTCGGGACGCTCGCCGTGAATCCCACCTACCTCTTCGACGTCGGCTGCCAGCTCTCGTTCCTGGCGATCGCCGCGCTCGGCTGGCTGGTGGCTCCCGCCGATCAGGGACTGCGTGCCGTCGGCCGGGCGGTACGCGGCCGTGTCCTCGGCCCGCCGTCGCCGCTGGACGAGCTGGAGCGCCGACTCGAGCCAGGCTGGAAGAAGGGGATTCGCTCTGTGATTCGGAATAGCGGACGCACGATCCTGGCCTCGACGGTCGTCTGGCTGGCGGCGCTGCCGCTGGTCGCGATGCGGTTCCACGTGGTCTCGCCGATCGGCATCCTGCTGAACGTCCCGCTGATCCCATTGACGTCGACGGCCCTCCTCCTGGGCGGATCGGGGATGACGCTGTCGGCCGGGTGGGGGCCGGCGGGCGCGTGGGCGACGCGCGCTTCGGGCTGGCTGCTCGAGTGGACGCAGATGATCGTCCTGTGGGGCGTCGCGCAGCCGTGCGGCTACTGGTTCTCGGCCGGACCCGGTTGGGCGTGGACGCTGGGGTTTTACGGTTTGCTGGGGCTCGCCGCGGCGGCGAGCGTCCGCTCCGCGATCTGTTTTGGCGACTGGCGGAACTGGCGCATCTGGGCGTGGGGCGGACTGTCGGCCTGGTCGCTGGCGGGCCTGGCCCTGGCCTGGTTCCCCGGCGCACCCCAAACGCCTGAGGCCGACGTGCTGGCGGTGGGTCACGGCCTGGCGGTCGTGGTCCAGGGGCCGGGCGGCGCGGTGGTCCTGTACGACTGCGGGCGGATGGGCGATCCGTCCGTCGGGCGTCGGATCATCGCACCGGCGCTCTGGTCACGCGGCGCCTGGCGGATCGACGAGGTGATCCTCAGCCACGCCGATCAGGACCATTACAACGGGCTGTCCGACCTGCTCGACCGGTTCACGATCAGTGCCGTCCGGGTCCCCGAGGGTTTCGGCGGGCCGGCCAACCCCGATGCCGAGCGGCTGCTGGAAAAAATCCGGTCGCGCGGGATTCCGATTGTGACCGCGGTCGCGGGCGACACCCGGGACATGGGCGGCGCGCGGCTGTCGGTCCAGCATCCGCCGGCGGGCTGGTATCCCGAGGCGCCCGACAACGCGCGAAGCCTCGTCATCGACGTCTCATGGGCCGGCCGGCACCTGCTGCTCACGGGAGACGTCGAGGGCATCGGGCTGACCGCCCTGATGGGACGACCGAGCCCGGATCCGCCGCCGGATGTCCTGCTCTCGCCGCACCACGGCGGCCGCGCGGCGAACCCGGCGGCGCTCTACCGGTGGGCCGCGCCCCGGGCCGTCGTGGTCAGCCAGCGCCCG
>JAKAUH010000832.1 GCA_021818605.1 Planctomycetota bacterium | reverse complement strand
CTCGGCCACGGGTCTCGGACGCTCGATTTCGGTCAGACTCGTCATGACGGATCATCCTCGTCTCATCGCGGAATCCCCTCGTCACCAGCCGGATCGGATTCGACCGGACCGGACGGGCCGGGCCGGGGCCGCTGGTTCGCCCTGATGCCTCGATTCTCGGCGGTCGCGGCATTTGAAACAATCGGGGACTCTCGATATCCTGGTCGGGACCGGGCGGTATTGGACGTCGCGTCCAGTCCGAGCCGCCCGGCCAAGAGATCCTCCCCCTGCCCTTTGGATTTGAGCCGTATTCCCGCCCGCCGCGCCGGCCTTGCTCTCGGGGGCCAGGTTCCGGGTCGCGTCCCCTCGGTGGTGGCGACCCCAACGAACGCGACACAAGCAGAGCAGGAGCCAAGCCGATGAGATCCGAGCGACCGGGGACCTGGCGGCTCGCGGCGTTTGCGCTGATGGCGGTACTGGTCTCCGCGTCCGTTGCGGCCGTCGCTGGCGAGCCGGGTGTCGACTTCAACCGCGACATCCGGCCGATCCTCTCCGAGACGTGCTACCAGTGCCATGGCCCCGACGCCGGCAAGCGCAAGGCCGACCTGCGGCTCGACACGCGCGATGGGCTGTTCCGCTCGGCCGACGGAACGACGATCGTGGTGCCGGGCAAGCTCGACGAGAGCGAACTGTGGCTTCGCGTCTCCTCGGACGACGCCGACTCGCTCATGCCGCCGCCGAAGGCAGGCAAGCCGCTCACGCCGGGTCAGAAGCAACTCCTGCGGCGCTGGATCGAGCAGGGTGCCCAGTGGAAGGGGCACTGGTCGTTCATCCCGGCGACGCGGCCGCCGAGCCCGTCGCCGGCTGGATCCCATGCCGCCTCCGCCTCGCTCGACCGCGACGGCAGCGACAGCATCGATGGGTTCCTCCTCGCGCGGATGCTCGCGGCAGGACTCGAGCCGTCGCCCGAGGCCGACCGCCGCACCCTGATCCGCCGCCTCAGCCTCGATCTGGTCGGCCTGCCGCCGACGCCCGAGGAGGTCGAGGCCTTCGTGAATGACAGCCGGGCCGATGCCTACGAACGGCGGGTCGACCGCCTGCTGGCCTCGCCGCATTACGGCGAGCGCATGGCCCTCTTCTGGCTCGATCTGGTCCGATACGCGGACACCCAGGGATATCATAGTGACAACCACATGGATATCTGGATGTACCGCGACTATGTCATCCGCGCGTTCAACGAGAACCGGCCGTTCGACCGGTTCACAGTCGAGCAACTGGCCGGCGACCTCCTGCCCCATCCGACCGATGAGACGCGGATCGCCTCGGGCTACAACCGGCTGCTCCAGACGACGCAGGAGGGCGGTGCGCAGGCGAAGGAGTACATCGCCAAGTACGCCGCGGACCGGGTGCGGAACGTGTCGAGCGTCTGGATGGGCGTGACCATGGGGTGCGCCGAGTGCCACGACCACAAGTACGACCCGTTCACCACCCGCGAGTTTTACAGCGTGGAGTCGTTTTTCGCCGACGTGAGCGAGACGATCATCGGCGCCCAGCCGCCGACGCGGTTCCCGAATCCCGCACAGGCGGCCGAGCTGAAGCGGCTCCAGGAAAAGCGGGCGCCGCTGGCCGCCGTCAAGACGCCCTCGCCCGAGCAGAAGAAACAGCTTGTCGAGCTGGATAAGCAGATCAAGACATTTACCGAGAAAATCCCGGGCACGCTCGTCACGAAGGCGATGCCGCCTCGTGTGGTTCGGCTGCTGCGGCGGGGCAACTGGATGGACGACTCGGGTCCGGTTGTCGAGCCAGGTGTCCCGGCGTCGCTGCCGCCGCTGGGCGTCTCGGGCCGCCGCGCGACGCGGCTCGACCTGGCGCGCTGGCTCACGGCCCGCGAGAACCCGCTGGTCGCCCGGGTGCTGGTCAACCGCCTGTGGAAACTGGCATTTGGCCAGGGGTTGGTGACGACGGCAGACGACTTCGGCGCGCAGGGCACCTGGCCGAGCCATCCCGAGTTGCTCGACTGGTTGTCGCTCGAGTTTGTCGACAGCGGCTGGGACGTCAAGGGGCTCCTGAAGCGGATCGTGATGTCGGCGGCCTATCGCCAGTCATCACGGCCGAGGGAATCCGACCGTCGGCTCGACCCGGCGAACCGGTGGCTGTCGCGGCAGAACGCGTTTCGGCTCGACGCCGAGTTGATCCGCGACCAGGCGCTGGCGGTCAGCGGGCTGCTATCTCCCGCGATCGGCGGGCCGAGCGTCAAGCCGTATCAGCCGCCGGGCTACTGGACGTTCCTCAACTTCCCCAGGCGCGTGTACCACCCCGACCACGGCCCGAACCAGTACCGCCGGGGGCTCTATACCTACTGGCAGCGGACGTTCCTGCACCCCAGCCTCCTGGCCTTCGATGCCTCGACTCGCGAGGAGTGTGTCGTCCAGCGCCCTCGGTCCAATACCCCGCTCCAGGCCCTCGTCCTGCTGAACGACCCGACGTATGTTGAGGCATCGCGCTCGCTGGCGGCCCGGGCGATCCGCGAGGGGGGCAAGGACCGGTCGAAGCGGCTCGA
>JAKAUH010000993.1 GCA_021818605.1 Planctomycetota bacterium | reverse complement strand
GAGTGGAACTATACGATAAAAAACTACAACTAAGTGTAACTATTAATTTTTTGCGGGCCCTTAGGCGATCGGTCGGTGCAATTCTCCCCGGGAGACACGATGGCCCGACAGGATTGTGGGGATCGGCGGGTACGGTTCTTCCTGCCGATCGCCTTAGCACTAAGTCATCTCCTACCTGGTCAAGGGCGACATCGTGCAGATGATGCGCTTGTAGCAGGGAAATGAGATCACCGGCGAAACATGAGGAGAAAGCGCAACTGATTCCTCACTCGAACTGGCAGGCTTGACCATGATCGAAACCGACCTTTGGCCCGGCGCCGTCCCCAAACGGCAGGGCAAGGTGCGCGACGTCTACGACCTGGGCGAGCGGATGCTCCTGGTCGCCACCGACCGGATCAGTGCGTTCGACTGGGTGCTGCCCACGGGGATCCCTGATAAGGGCCGGATTCTCACAGGTTTGAGCGCCTTCTGGTTCCGGCACCTGGGCATCCCCAATCACCTGATCTCGGCCGATGTCGACGCCTTCGACCTCGATCTCACGGCCAACGAGCGCGACGCCCTGCGTGGCCGGTCGATGCTGGTAAAAAAAGTGCGGATCGTGCCGTTCGAGTGCGTGGTCCGCGGCTACCTGGCCGGCAGCGGCTGGAAGGAGTACCGCCAGTCCCGGTCGGTTTGCGGTATCCCGCTGCCGGACGGCCTGGTCGAGGGAGCCAGGATCGTCCCGATCTTCACGCCGGCGACCAAGGCCGAATCGGGCCACGATGAGAACGTGTCGTTCGAAGCGATGGCGGGTGCCGTCGGCGCCGAGGTGGCCGGGACGCTACAATCGATGAGCCTGGAGGTCTACTCGGGGGCCGCGGATCACGCCGCGAAATGTGGGCTGATCCTGGCGGACACCAAGTTCGAATGGGGCTTCGACGCACACACCGGCGAGCTGCTGCTGGCCGACGAGGTGCTCACCCCGGATAGCTCGCGCTACTGGGCCTGGAACGCGTATCATCCCGGCGGCGCGCAGCCGTCCTTCGACAAGCAGTTCGTCCGCGACTGGCTCGAGTCGACCGGCTGGGACAAGGCCAGCCCGCCCCCGGAGCTGCCCCCCGAGGTCGTCGCCCGCACCCGACAGAAGTATGTCGAGGCGTACGAGCGGCTGACCGGCGGCGCCTTCCCGTACGAATGAGCGACTCGACCGAATCGACTGGATTGGACTGAAGCTGCCATGCTCCGCTACCTGACCGCCGGCGAGTCGCACGGGCCGGCATTAACGGCCATCGTCGAGGGGTTTCCCTCTGGGGTAACGCTCGACACCGGGCCGATCAACCGCGAACTCGAGCGCCGGCAGGGGGGCTACGGCCGGGGCAAGCGGCAGAAGCTCGAGACCGACCGGATCATCGTGGATTCCGGCGTGTACCACGGGGTCACGACCGGCGCGCCGATGACCCTGCGCCTGATCAACAACGACGCCAAGCTCGAGCGGCTGGTCGAGCCCGCCTCACCCCGCGGCGGCCACATCGATCTGGCCGGGTCGATCAACTACCAGACGGGTATCCGCCAGGTGCTCGAGCGCGCCAGCGCCCGCGAGACGGCGCTCCGGGTGGCGGTCGGTGCGCTCGCCCGGCTGCTGCTGGCCGAGCTGGGGATCACGGTGTTCGGGTACGTCCGCGAGCTGGGAGGGGTCGAGGCGCCGCCGCTGTCGTTCGACCCGGCGGTCCGCGACGCCAGCCCTGTGTACACACTCAACCCCACCGCCGACCCCGTGATCGTGGCGGCGATCGACGCGGCGCGCGAGGCGGGGGATACCCTCGGCGGGATCGTCGAGGCGGTGGTCACCGGCTGCCCGATCGGCCTGGGCAGCCACGCGCAGTGGGACCGGAAGCTCGACGCCCGCCTCGCCGCCGCGGTGATGAGCATCCAGGCGATCAAGGCCGTCGAGATCGGCCTGGGGGTCGAGGCGGCCCGCCGACCGGGGTCGAAGGTGATGGACCCGATCGAGTACCAGCCGGATCCCTCGCCCGACGACCGCCGGTTCGGCTTCCGCCGCCCGACCAACAACGCCGGCGGAATCGAGGGTGGCACCTCGAACGGCGAGCCGATCGTGGTCCGTGCCGCCAAGAAGCCGATCAGCACGCTGGCGGCGCGCGGGCCCTCGGTAAACATGGCGACCAAGCAACCGCAGCCGGCGACTTATGAGCGCTCGGACGTCTGCGCCGTGCCCGCCGCGAGCGTGATCGTCGAGAACGTCGTCGCCTTCGAGATCGCCTCGGCCCTGGTCGAGAAGTACGTCGGCACCAGCGTCGAGGCCATTCGCACGGCTCATGATGCCCTTCACGACCTCAACCGCCGCCGCGTGGCCGAGTGGGGCAGGGCGGGGCGGGAGTGATCGGCTCAATTCCGCCCGATGCACCGCCCGATGATCAGGGCTGTTGGGGGTCGATGACCGCCAGCCCCTCGCTTTTCGCGACCGCGCACAGATCATGGTCGGCGCACACGAAGTGGTCGATGGAAGCCGCTGCTTGGAAATGGAGGGCAACGGCCAGTTGAAT
>JAKAUH010000030.1:1891-2541 GCA_021818605.1 Planctomycetota bacterium | reverse complement strand
CGGCGGGGAAGTCGTCGCGGTTCGGCGACCCGCGGCAGAAGAAAATCTACGCCGACCTTGACGGGCGGGCTGTCTGGCTGCGCGCGGTCGAGCCGTTCGTGAACCGCGACGACGTCGGGCAGAGGATACTGGCGATCGCGCCTGAGGACCGTGAACTGTTCGAGCAGCGCTTTCGGGCCAGCGCGATGTTCATGGACATCCAGGTCATCGACGGCGGTGCCGAGCGGCACGATACAGTGGCGCGGGCGCTCGAAACGGTCGATCGCCGCTGCGAGTTCGTCGCGATCCACGACGCGGCGCGGCCGTGCCTGTCGTCAGCAATTGTCGACGCCGTGTTTGCCGCGGCCCGCGAGCACGCTGCGGCGCTGCCGGCGATCCCGATCGCCGAGACCATCAAGCGGGTGGGCGACGACCGCCGGACGGTTGAGACCGTTCCCCGCATGGGACTTTACCTGGCGCAGACGCCGCAGGTCTTCCGCCGCGAGCTGATCGAGCGCGCCTACGCCCGCCGCGACCGCGGGGCCGGCGCGAGGATCACCGACGACTGCCAGCTCGTCGAGGCGATCGGGCATCCGTGCGCCATCGTCGAGGGCTCGCGGCTCAATATCAAGATCACAACCTATGAAGACCTCAAGCTGGCCGCGGCGAGC
>JAKAUH010000030.1:0-1881 GCA_021818605.1 Planctomycetota bacterium | reverse complement strand
CCCCGCGCGCAAGGGCCCTGCTCACCCGTTCCGCGACGAGGCCGAGATGTTCGAGAAGGTGCCGAAGGTCACGCTGTCCGACCTGTTTGGACCGCCGTAGGTGGAGGAGCCAACCTCTCACCGGGGCTCATCCAGCATCGACCAGAGCGTGGGCTCCATGGCGTCGGCCCAGCGGCGATAGCCCTTCTGGCTCAGGTGAAGCAGGTCGGGCATCACGTCGCGCGAGATCGAGCCATCGGGCTCGAGAAACGCCTTGCCGATGTCGAGGAACTTGACGTGCGAGCCGTCGTCGAGATGGGCGATCGTCGCGTTGACCCGGTCGAGCTTCTCCTGAATGGCCGGCGGCTTGTCGCGGCGGGGGAAAACGGCCAGGAGCAGGATGCGCGTCTTCGGCAGGCGATTCCGCACCTCCTCGACGATCGCCGTGACGCCCTTCGCGATATCCTCGGCCGAGGCATTATCGGCGTTGTTCGTGCCGATCATCAGGACCACGACCTTCGGGGCGATGCCGTCGAGCTCGCCGTTCTGGATGCGCCAGAGGACGTGCTGGGTTCGGTCGCCGCCAATGCCGAAATTGGCGGCGCGGCGCGGGCCGTAGAACCGCTTCCAGACGTCGTTCTCGTGCCAGCCCTGGGTGATCGAGTCGCCCAGGAATAGCAGGTCGACGTGGCCCAACTTCGCACGCTCAACGAACTGGTTGTGGAGGTCCATCCATCGGCCGTCGCGGGGTTTGGGAGTGGTCGTCTCGGGCCCCTGGGCGCACGCGCCCGAGGAAAGGCCCAGCGCGATGAGGCCGATTGCCCACAGGGAGTGATGGAACCGTCGGAATCGGGAATGGTGGAGGCGCATCAGCGAAATCCTCGGAGGCGGGCAAAAACGGGAGCCGGGCGGGGCGACCGGGATGGCACCGGCGCCCGAGCCGGGACGACTGGACGCCACTGTAACGCCCCGCGCGGAGCCGTTCCAGGAGGTCGGTCCAGAGCAGTCCGCACGCAGGCGACCCAGTCGTTCGCCGGGACGGAACCCCGCCGTGGGACTGACCCCTGGCGACGTTGGGGGCCTTCGCTTAGACTTTTGATCTCGCGAGATTTACAGAATTCCCGAGATCCGTTGGCCGCCTTGCGCCGGCGGGGATTTCGCGTCGCGTCGCGTCGCGCCGGCGCCGGCAACATCTGGAGCGTCGGTTGCCCCATTGCGTCGAGCCGGCGCGCTCTCCCGACCAACCCCACTCTCGCGAGGCGGCCGGTCTCCGTTTCCCGAGGAACACGATCCATGATTCGACACGGACATCGCGCGTTCGGCGGTTTGCTGGGCCTGGTGACGGGCCTGGTCGGTCTGACGGGCTGCTCGCACGCGGGCGAGTGGGTCTCGCTGTTCGACGGTAAGACCATGAGCGGCTGGACCTTCGCCATGACTGGCCGGGGCGAGGGCAAGTGGACCGTCGAGGACGGCTCGCTCACCGGCTCGGGTACGGCTTCCATGTTGTACAGCCCCAGGGGGGAGTACAAGAACTTCAAGTTCCGCGCTGAGGTCAAGATCAGCGACCACGGGAACTCGGGGATGTACTTCCGCTGCCCGAAGCCCAACGGCGCCTTCGCCGAGGGCTACGAGGCGCAGATCGACAGCACACACCGCGACCCGATCCGCACCGGGTCGATCTACGGGTTCGTGCATGTTTACAAGAGGATCGTCGAGCCCGACACCTGGTTCACCTACGAGGTCGAGGTCGTGGACAAGGACTGGCGCGGCCACAAGGTCCCGCACATCAAGGTATCGATCAACGGCGAGGTCCTGTACGAGCTGATCGACTACACGAAGGCGTGGGAACACGGCCACTTCGCCTTCCAGCACCATGATCCGGGCAGCAAGGTCCACATCCGC
>JAKAUH010000776.1 GCA_021818605.1 Planctomycetota bacterium | reverse complement strand
ACGAAGGGCGCCGCGACGAAGGGCGCCGCGACGAAGAAGGCCATGCCGCGGCGGGGTGGGGGTTTCGGCGGGTTTCGCCCACCGCCCGGCCCCTCGTGGCAGGAGCAGGTGCTGGCGAAGGGGTGGGGCTACGCCATCGTGATCCCCAACAGCATCCAGGCGGACAACGGCGCGGGGCTGACCTCGGGGATCATCGGGCTCTGCAACAAGGGGCAGCCGCGCAAGCCCGATGACTGGGGCTCGCTGCGGGCCTGGGCCTGGGGCGCCAGCCGGGCGCTGGATTACCTCGAAACCGATCCCACGGTGAACGCGAAGGAGGTCGGGATCGAGGGACTCTCGCGCTACGGCAAGGCGGCGCTCGTGACCATGGCCTATGACCCCCGGTTCGCGATCGGCTTCATCGGCTCATCCGGCGAGGGAGGCGCGAAGCTCCACCGGCGGAACTTCGGCGAGCTGGTCGAGAATGTCGCGGGCACGGGCGAGTATCACTGGATGGCCGGCAACTTCCTCAAATACGCCGGGCCGCTCACCTGGGCCGATCTGCCGGTCGACGCGCACGAGCTGATCGCGCTGTGCGCGCCCCGGCCGGTCTTCATCAGTTACGGTGCTTCAACCGGCCCCGGAGGCTACGGCATGCCGGCCGAGGGGAACTGGCTCGACCAGCGGGGCAGTTTCATGGCCGAGGTCGCGGCGGGCCCGGTGTACCGGCTGCTGGGCAAGAAGGACCTGGGGACCTCGGAATACCCCGAGCTCGAGAAGGCCCTGATCGACGGGGAACTGGCGTTCCGCCAGCACAGGGGCGGACACACCACCTGGCCGAACTGGCCGACATTCCTGCAGTTCGCCAGCCGCTACATCAAGGGCCCCACGCCCAGGGCCGAGGGCTCGTCCGGCCGCCAGTAAGTGGCTGGTGGCGAGTGGCTCGGCGAGCCGCTCGCCGAGCCACTTGCCCCCATGGCCCGAGGCTAGTCACTGCGAGGGCGAAGGCGTGGGGGGTGTCATGACCCCGTGGAAGTCTCCAACGATCTCCGCACGCTGCGTCACTGCGAGGGCGAAGGCGCGGGGGGTGTCATGACAGCGGCGGCCTTCGCCCGATGGACGTAGATTCGCCGCAGGGCTGAGAGCTCGTCGTCGACGCGGTCCTGGATGCGCGAGAGGCCGTCGACCTCTTCATAAAGCTTCTTCATCCGGGCAATCTGCGCGGGGTCCTCATGCCGCGAGCGCCGGACGGCCCGGTCCTTGCGGGGCCCTTCCCTGCCCCCAAGCTGGGCCTGGGCCTGCTGGACCTCGGTACGCGCCTGGGCCGCTGTGTGCTCGGCAGCGTCGGCGCGGCGGATCGCCTCGCGGGTCAGGCTCACCTGCCAGACCGACCAGCCGACGACGGCGGCCAGAGCGAGGCCGCCGACGGCGACCATCAGCAACGACCGCCCGCGCGCTCCAATTCGGGCCGCGAGCCCCTGGATGCCCTTGACGTCCATGTCGTGGCCTCCTTCCTGGAGTAGAACGATTCTCGCGAAAATGAAATGTCCGGAACGCAGACGCGGACGAGCCATGGCCCGGGCGCGACCGTACCGTACCGTACCGTCGCGCACGGAACATCTCCTCGGAGCCTGGCCGTTACGCTGTTCTTCCTCCGGGCGCACCTCAGGCGCGTCGGCTATTGATAGGGACAAACAGGGTAACCAGATCGCCCTGACCGTACAAGCCCGATCGCACGGATTCCAGGATTCCACTACGCGCGTACACTAAAAACCGAAGACATTGCCCGATCCAGCGAGGCGATAGAACCGCTATTCTTTCACCGTGGAATTCGGACTCCCAAGTTACATCAAGCCATGATGATCGGTCTCGGAATTCCTTCAGTAGCACGGGCTCGCTTGCCGCGAATTCAGGCACCGGCGGGCCTCGCGTTCCTTTTTGTAAACACACCGTCAACATCATTGCGTCCAGTCGCTCAATCTGGTTAGGATGTGTCAGTTGGAAGTCTCCTTTTTGGAAGCCGCGCCCACCTGGTCGGGGCGCGCCTGGGACGTCGCGACGATCGGTTCGACGGGATGATCGCTGCAGATCCGCGTCCAGACCATTCGCGAGGCTTGGGGGCCGTCGTCCCAGGAGACGAATCCCCGTGGAGAAGGGGTGGTGGTATGACGATGCGCAGGTTTCAGGACGCATGCTTCATCGCGGGACTCGCCGTGCTCGGAGCGGTCATCGTACAGGCGTACGACGCCCAGTCCGGCGCGATGGCTGGATCGGTGCACAGTTCAATCGGCATCTCCGGCGGGGTGATCTCGGGCGGCGGCGGCGGCGGATCCGACCCGCCGTATGACTATGTGTTTGATGTCTATCTGACGAGCGGCTCGATCTCGCCCACCGCGACCAACAGCCTCAGCAACTTCACGATCGACGGCCTGGTCGGTGTGGCGAGCTATTCCTTCGCCCAGGCCAATCCGGCCACGGGGATGAACTCCCAGGGATCGACGACGTCGCAGCCGCCGACCAGTCAGCCAGCGAACTTAACCTGGGTCGTCCCCAGCGGCGGGAGAT
>JAKAUH010001018.1 GCA_021818605.1 Planctomycetota bacterium | reverse complement strand
TAACAACGGCCGCGCCGCCGGCCGGACGATCGACCACGTCCACTGGCATGTCATCCCGCGTTTCGGCGACGACTCGGTGAACTGGCCCTGGCCGCAAGGCCGGTACGTCGGCGACGAGCTGGCCAGGATGCAGGCCCGCATCACCAGCGAACTCGAGACCGACGCGGCCGGCGAAGACGGATAGGACCGAACCGAACCAAACCGAACCGAACCGAACGGCAGCCAGCGAGGATGGATCACTCCGATTGGAGCGGCTTCGCTGGCGTCTGCCTGACTGATGCCGGACGGTCGGAGGATGGCAGTCCGGGTCGTTCCGTGCTCCCGGGCAGGGCGAGCTGCCGGAGCGGGGCGTCGGGCGGGAAGATCATGATCTCGGCGGTTGCTCCGCCGCGGTTGGGGAAGCGCCGGACAACGTCCCAGGTCCCCTCGGAGCCGAGACCGGCGAAGACGACGACGGATCGACTGGCGGCCAGGGGGTTCGGGCCGGCGGCGACGATCCCGGTGCGGGGGTTGGCGTAGGTTTCCTCGCCGACTCTCACCGAGACCGGGCCGAACTGGACCGGGAGGGCCGCGGCGAGCCGGGCGGTCCACCGGTTGGTCGCTGGCCGGCCGACGAGCAGAACATGGGCGTTACGAAGAGTGCTCTCGTTCACCTCGGTATCGGCCCTGACCGGGATCCGATGATTGGCCCAGCGGGCGGCCAGCTTGCGCTGAAGGGCCGCGGCGGCCTCGCGCTGAACATCAGCCTCGGCGAGCGTTCCGTAGACGATCAGGCCGTTCTCGAGCTGGCGCTCGAACGAGTCGATCGACCAGAACCGTCCGGAAGACTGCCGGACCTGTTCGTCGGTTCCCAGGCTGGGCAGGGGATCCGGGCCGAGCCAGACCTCGGCCAGCTCGTCCAGCGGCTTGCCCTGGGTCTGCGAGGCGGCCTTGAAGAACTCGGTCGAGTCGACGGGGCGACCGGCGTGGGTCCGGCCGAACTCGTCCATGAACCGGGCGAAACGGTCGGCGCCCATCACCGACCGAAGCTCGGCCAGGACCAGGACGCCCTTACCCGAGGCGATGTCATACCACTCGTCGGATCGGAGGTCGGAACGAGTCTCGCGGAGAGCCAGATCCTTCCCGCCACGACGGGCGACGGCGGTCAGGTAGCGCGAGATGGGCACGAACCGGGCCAGGGCGAGCTGCTCCTGGTCGCGAGGCGCGATCCGCCCGCCGCGCGACCGACTGGCGACGACCGACTCGTAGGCGACGATTGGCTCGTACTCGGCAAACGCGGCGGCAAGCCACGTGTCGGCGTCGGACGCGGGAAGGATCGTCCCGGCCCAGGCCGGCGTGCGCTCACGCTGGTTGGGGGACGTTCCGCCGGACTCGCGGCCTGGTATGACCCGCGCCAGGTCGACGGCCTTCCTCGACGGATCGGGACTGGCCTCCCACGGTCTCTCGACGCGGAGGATGGTCCAGTCGTTGGCGACGAGCGGGTGGATGCCGGGAAACCGGGAACGCTCGGAATCCGTCGGCTCCCAGGTGACGCCCATCGGCGGACCGTATCTCGCCCAGGTGGCGAGCTCCTTGACCATGGCGGTCGTGGTGAACTTGGCGTCGAGCGAGTGCGACGCCACAAGTGGCGGGGTGCTGAAGGCCCGGAAGCCGAACTCGACGTCGATCCCACGGCCTCTTTGGTCGAACAGCCCGAGCCAGGTGCGGTCGCGGTCGGAGGGGTGGAACACGACGTTCGCCGGGCGGCCGGAGGTCGAGGGGATCGTCTCGAGGCGGACATCCACGTCCTTTGGGTTGTTGCAGCCCCAGTAGAAGCCCTTTGTGCCGCCGAACCACTCGTTCCGGCTGCTCCGCCACAACCGGCTGCGGTGGGTGCCCAGCTCGAACATGGCGATCTCGTTGGCCCGGGTGTCGGCAAGCAGCCACTCGTTGGAGTAAAGCCCGTTGTTGTCCTTGCGGAGGACGCGGACCGCGTCATCGATCGAGGCGCCGTACTGGAGGGCGCGGCGGATGCGGTCGGCCAGGGGGACGCCCGGCTCGAAGCGAGTCTGCCTGATCGTGGTCTCACAGACGACCAGGCCGGCGTCGTTCATGTAGTAGTCGAGCCCGCTCATGATACCGCCGGGATAGGTCTGCATCAGCACCCGATGGCCGCGGGCCGGCTTGATGTCGAGCCAGACGTTGTAGTGGTACGCGTGGAACAGGTTCCACATGGTGATGTGGCCGAAGACGATCTGGCCATCGGCCGTGGCCGGTCCGACCGCGGCGAACGCGCTGCAATGCCCCTCCCGCGGGCGGATCATGCCCCGCTCGGCGGGCTCGCGGAACCGGCGGCCCTCAAGGCCGGTCGGCGTGGCCGCGAGCGCACCTTCGAGGAAGTTGGTCTCGACGTCGGCGTTGATGGTGACGATGTCGAGGAGGTCGATCGGCCGGCCGTCGAACCGGGCGCCGGCCGTGGCGGCGCCGTCGGCGATCCCTTTCATCTCCTCGATGTACTCGGGATCGAAACGACGGAGGAACAGGGCATCCGTGAGCAGGCGGAGGTC
>JAKAUH010000072.1 GCA_021818605.1 Planctomycetota bacterium | reverse complement strand
GCCGTCGTACTGGAATCCGTGAAACGGGCACTGGAGCCGTCCGGCCACGATCTTGCCGAGGCTCAACTGACTGCTTCGATGCGGGCATCGATCCTTCAAAACCGAGAGCCGGCCCTGGCCGTCCCGCCAGAAGACCAGATCCTCACCCAGCCGGCGAACACCCAGCGGCCTGCCCGCGTCCGCCTCGCGCGACTCGAGGACGGCGTACCAGCAATCGGGGATCAGCATGTCCGCGACCTCGTTACCTTGGTTTGCCTTGCTCGTCAATCCGCTACATCCGTCACGCCGGCTTGAAAGTCGATCAGGCTTTTCAGCCTGACAGGGCCCGAGCATCAGGCTGGAAAGCCTGACCTCGCTGAGATCCTTTCTCGCCAGGATAATAGTGTATTACCCCGGCAAGGACGATTCTCACCTGGGTCGGGCATTCTTGCCCGACCGACTTTCCTGCCGCCGTGGTAGACACGCGGCGAGACCGCAGCAGGGCATGGGCCCCGCGACCGGGCCGAAGATGAACCGGGCCAGATGCTCCGGTCGTCAGCCCATGGCGCGAGTTGCATCGGTAAGGGCGCTCGTTCGGCCTGGCGTGCCCGACCCGCGATCGGCTTGCGCGCAGGAATCGGCGTCCGGTGCTCCAGGGATACGAATCGGGGTCGCGCCGATGTTCTGGACCAGGCGATGGGCGGGAGTCATGCCGGCAGGCTCCTCTGCGGCGCCGCTGCCGCACCGCGACGACGACCGCGCCATGACCGGCAACCTGAAGAAGATGCAGGGCCGCTGTTCAACCACATCACCCGGAAGAACGTCGCCATAACCACACCCGTCGTGATGACGGATGCGCCACAGGTCCTGGAGCGGACCGGGACCGCGGGCGAGGTGTCGATGGAATTCCTCCACGCCCGGCCCGACCTGGGCGAGGCGGGACCGACCGTCGGCAAGGTCCAGGTCGAGCACCACCCCGGCGGGACATTTGTCCGCCTCGGCGTCCAGGGGAAGATGGACCACGAGCGGGTGCGCGAGGGCATCGCCCGGGTCCGGGACTGGCTCCGCGATCATGGGGACGAGTGGGTCCAGGCGCGACCGCCGCGTGAGCTCGGCTATCATGGGCCGATGACGCGGCAAGACCGGCGGTTGTGGGAAGCCCAGCTCCCGGTCAAGCCCACCCGCGCCCCCGGCGGTATGAGGGCCGGCGATCGGCTGGATCGCATCGGATCGGATCGGTCGGATCGGATCGGCATTCCTGGGCCTGTCCGTCAGCCACCCGGCACGGCACTCAAGGGTGTCGCCTGGACAGGTTTGTTGCGGCCCGTTCGGGGCGAGGATCGCGTCATGCGACCGAACGAGCCTGCATCGGGATGACTCTTCCGCCGGCATGAAAGTCGGTCGAGCATTCTTGCCCGACGGGCCTGAGTGTCGGGCAAGAATGCCCGACCGACTTGAGAATCTTTCGTGCCGGGTTCGATTTCGACGGCCGGGCCAACGGTGACGGCGCGGGCGGGACGGTGATCCTCGGGCGACTGGGCGGCGTCATGCCGTCGCCCAGGTAGAAGCCGGGCTGGGTCGGCTGGTTGTAGCCGACGTTCTGCCAGGCGGCTGACAGGCGATACTGGGGGTCGTGCACCAGGGTGACGAGGCGGTGCTCGGTGGGGATCGGCGTGGTGTAGATCCGCAACTCCTTGCCATCGGTCGTGCGCCAGAGGACCTCCTCGCGCCAGTCGCCCAGGATGTCGGCGCAGAGGCACGGGTTCGACTTGGTGCCGTTGTTCGCCGCGCAGCCGCGGGCGGCGAGCAGGGGTGACTCGGTCCCCCTGAGCCAGTTCCATTTGGTGATCCGGTTGCCGTCGAGGATCTCGCGGAGGAAGTCGCCATCCCACCAGACGCCCAAGTTGCATGAGCGCGGCTTGCGGTCGGAGATCACCTCGCCGCGGATGTTCCACAGGCCGCCGATGGACACGAACGCCGCCACGCCCGCCGGCCTGACGGCGCGGTCCACCACGATCGCCGTGTTCCTCTGTCCGTCGAACGCCGGAGTCCCCGGGCTGACCGGAGGCAGCAGTTACGCGAGCAACGGCGGTGTGGGCTTCAGCACGTCCGGCCGCGCGAGGAACGGGGCCTTCGGCGCCTCGGTCAACGACTTCACCGACGGGATGAGCAACACGGCGGCCGTCTCGGAATGGCTGCGTGGCACCGGCGATCCATCCGTCCGCGACCCGAAGCGGTCCGTCTTCGCGACCCCGAATCGCCTGATCAACATCACGGACCCGGGGCCATTTGGCGCCCAGTGCCACGGCCTGGACCCGCTCACCGCGACGCTCGCGCCGCTGGGCAAGTGGATCGACTGGACGCGGAACGGGTTCGGCTATTCGCTGTACAACCACGTGCTGGGGATCAACGACCACACGTGCACCAACGGCGGACTCATCGACCAGAGGGCCTGGACGGCGGGCAGCGCGCATCCGTCGGGGGCCAATGTCCTGTATGCCGACGGGCACGTGCGGTTCGTCAAGGACACGATCGCCCTGCCGACCTGGCGAGCCCTGGGCACCCGCG
>JAKAUH010000375.1 GCA_021818605.1 Planctomycetota bacterium | reverse complement strand
GCCCCCGTTCGCCCCCGACGATCAGCAAACGGTCGCCCGGTTTGACAATATTCTCTTAAGAGAATAGTATCTCCCAGGTGGAGTATCGGTCGCCGGGAGATCGAGCCGGTGCCATGGGAAGTGATCCTCGACGACGATTTCGCCGACTGGCTCAGGGGGCTCGCTGCCGGCCCGCGGCAAGAGATCCTCGCGGGCGCCGACCAGTTGTCACGGTTCGGGCCGAACCTCGGGCGCCCCAGGGTTGACACCCTGAAAGGATCGGTCTACCCCAACCTGAAGGAATTGAGGGTCCAATTTGCCGGGGAGCCCTGGCGCATCCTGTTTGCCTTCGACCCACGCCGGAGAGCGATCTTGCTGGCCGGCGGCAACAAGGTCGGTAACGAGAAGGGATGGTACAGGGAGAACATCCCGATTGCGGAGCACCGATATGCACGACACCTGGAGAAGCTGGGTCGGGACGAGAGTCCACCGGAACCGAGGCGGAACAGGAAGGCCGCAAAGCGGAAGAAGAGGTGAACCATGCCCATCAGCCTGAAGGACTTCCTGGAAGAGTTGCCGGAGGGAGAGCGGGCGGCGATCAAGGCGCGGGCGGACGAGATGGCCGCGGAGGAGCTGGGCCTGGCCCAACTGCGTGCCCTGCTCAGGAGATCCCAGGTCGGGATGGCCAGGGAGATGGGCGTGAGGCAATCCGAGGTGTCGAAGATCGAACGACGCTCCGACATGCTCGTGAGCACCCTGCGCAAGTACGTCGAGGCGGCCGGCGGGTCGCTCGAGCTCGTCGTACGCCTGCCGGATCATCCCGCCCTGCGGCTCAACTTCGGCAAGGCGGCCCGCTCCCGGCCCCGGCCCACCGGCACGCGCGTCATCGGCCGCCGACCGGCTCGCCCACGGCGCCCTCACGCTTGACGAACACGCCGCGCTTGCGGTCGAGGAAGAGCCCGGCAATGCTGGTATCGAGGAGGAACCGCCTCATCGGGTCGCGCCCTCGCCCTCGCCCTCGCCGTCTTCCTCGGCGCGATCGATGCCGCGCTGATTCAGCCTCCTCTCCCAGGCGTCGAGATCCGCCGCCACATCCTCGGGAATCTCCAGGGGCTGCAATCGCGTCATGGCCGCCAGGACGCGGGCGATCTCCTCGGGCGATATCGGCGCGTCGTCATCGGCGACGTCGGTGCCGATCGTGAGGACGACCGCGGTGCCATCGGCGAGGTCGTCGGGCACGAGGACCTCGATCCGGCGATCGTGGATCACGGTGCGCACGGTGGTCATGGTCATGGCTCCTTCCCTCGTCGTCCCGGGGGATGCCACCGGCGCCGGCGGCGGATTCGGTTCCGCCGCGCGCCAGGCCGTCCATCCGAGCGGAGCGGAGCGAGCGCCGCGGGACATCGGGACTTCGGCCATTTTACCAGACAGACGCGCGGCCCGCCGGTGCACGTCGATCTCGGCCCGCCGGTGTCCGTGCCGCGGCCGGGCCGATCGGCTCCGACCGGGCTCGGACCGGCCGGGCTCGCGGCGGGCCGGGCGGGTCGGTCCGGACCGGGCCGCGGGGATCGGACCTCACCGGATTTGGGCTGAGAGCTTGAAAACTCGCTGCGTCACCGCTCGCCGGTCTCGTCCCCTTTCGCCCGCCCGGCGTTGCGTCGTTCGTCGGGGTCGCCAAAACCGTTGCCCGGAGCAAGCTCCTCCAGTATGGCCTGCAACTCACCCTTCGTGATCGCGGCCCTCCGGTACGTCAAGACCACCCCCGTGAATGCGCACCAGGTCAGAAGGGCATTCGCGGCAGGCTCATGGGGATTACGGACTACCGGGGATGTTCGCCGGCCCGCGGACCAGGACCGCGGCGACCGCAGGCCAGGCTGGCTTTGACTCACGGGTCTGGAATCCCAAGCTGACGGAAGATCGCCCGAGCGGTCGGGTTCGGAATCTCATGATGCCGAGCCACGGCCGACCGCCGGCCATTCGCCGGATTCTCCCAGATGGAGTGGTCCGATCCCTCCCGGGCGAGAACGCAGCCGTGGGATCGAAGATGCCGGATCAGGTCTCGCCGCCTCAAGGCACCACCACCCCGGCCGGTCGTACCTCGACGCCCGTGCTCGCCCGCAGGTGCAGGTGGATCGACTCTTCGATGTCCGCGTCCGAGTCGGAGAGCGAGGGGTCAGGGCGGGGGAGAGGCTCCCCTCGCTCGAGGGCGAACTCTGCAAGGTCGAGCAGGGCGGAGGCGAGCAACCGCCGGGCCTCGGCCAGGTCCGACCCGCAGGTGATGGCTCCCGGGAAGTCCAGGACATGGGCGTGCACCCCGCCCTCGACGAATTGGTAGGCCGCCTTGTACGTGAGCATCGAAATGGCCTCGCCCAGCTAGGAACCGCGACCCTGGACTCCGATGCTACATCGGCGGCGGCAGGACAGCAACACACCGGCCGCCTCCTGGTCCACGGAAGGGCCACAAAAGGCAGGCACATAACCGCCGGACTCTTCATGCAATCTGGCAATCACGACATCGCAAAGCAACGTGAAAATGCCTGTCCTTTTTGGTGGTGTCCTTTTTGGTGGGCGCCAA
>JAKAUH010000114.1 GCA_021818605.1 Planctomycetota bacterium | reverse complement strand
GCACGACGCCATCGCGCAGGCCGAGCACCAGGCCGGTTGCCCGGGTGCCGAGGTCGTGCTCTATCATCGCGCCGGCTATCCCGCGCACTCGCTCTACGCCATCACGCCCAGCCCGGCCCCATTGAGCGAGGCCATCCCCATGAGCTACCCGGGACTCGACCGATCGCGTCTGCCGACCTTCCTCTACCTGTGGCAGCCGGACCCAACTCTCCCTCGCCCGGGTGCGCGATGAGCGGCGCCGCTCTCTCGCGCCTGGTCCACGGCCAACCGCCGGCCTCGCCGGCGCCGACACCCTGGGACGGCCGCGAGCCGGAACCGTCCGACTGGCCGGTGCTGGTCACCGGCGCGGGTGGCTTCGTCGGCGGGCACGTCGCGCGGATGCTGGCAGCCGCCGGGCATCGGGTCCGCGGGCTCTCGCGCCGACCGCCCGCGATCCGGCTGGGCGACCCGCCGATCGAGTGGCTGGTCGGCGACCTGCGCGACGCCGGTTTGCTCCGCCGCGCTCCGGTCGGTTGCCGCGGAATCGTCCACGCGGCGAGCTGGGTTTGCCTGGGCCTGGATCCCCGCAATCTGAGCCAGGTCATCAACGTCGACGGTACCGCCCGGCTGCTGGATGCCGCCATCGAGGCCGGCATCGAGCGGTTCGTCTACACGTCGACCCTGTACACTCTGGCGGCCGGCACGCCCGATCGGCCTGCCGACGAATCCACCGAGTGGAACCTCGAGCGCGTCGAATCGCCCTACACCCGGACCAAGCGCCAGGCCGAGCATCTGGTCCTTGAAGCGCACCCACCGGGGCTCTCGACCATCGCGCTCTGCCCTGGCATGGTGATGGGCCCGCGCGACGGCAAGCCGACGTCCACCATGATCGTTCGCACCCTGGCAAGGCACCGCCTCGCGATCGTGCCCCCCGGCGGGATCCCGATCGTCGACGCCGGTGTCGTGGCGACGGCTCATATCCGGGCACTCGTCGCCGGAGGTCTGGGGACGCGCTATGCGGTGGTCGGCCCGTACCTCAGCTATCCTGACCTGGCCGCTCTCGTGCACGCGATCGCGGGCCGACCCCGGGTCATCCTGACATTGTCCGACCGATGGCAGGCGCCGCTGGGCCTCGCGGCCAGATGCGCCGCGCCGCTGGTCCGGCGATGGATCCCCGACCTCTCTCGCCAGCTCGTCGCGGGCGGATTCCTGCGCCTGCATGTCGACGGCCGTCGGGCTGACGTCGTCCTCGGCCTGGAGCATCCCCCCGCCGCCGGGTCGATCGCGGCGAGCCTGGGGGATGCAAGCACCGCGGCCGTCGTCCGTTGAAGGCCCGTTCTGCCGCCGCTCCTCACCGCGGCTTGACGGCGAAGACCTTCACGCTGGCCGCGTAGTCGTTCACATCGTAGCGCCGTAGCAATTCGGCCAGCCGCGAGTGCAGCGCCTCGTCCACGACGGCCGCGGGACCGACCGCGCAGCAACCCGAGTCGACCACGGCCAGCGGCGACGATGAGGAAGGTGAAGCCGCGGTCGGAGGCGGGCAGCAAACCGCCTGGTTCTCGACCTTGGCATACGCGTTCAGGTCGGCGCCGCTGTCGATCACCTCGACGTGGGCGAACCCCGCCTCGATCAGGCCCTGGCGGTAGTCCTCGATCGGAATGGCGCCGGCAATGCAGCCGACGTACGCCATCAGGTCGTTGCCCAGCTCGGGCGGCAGGTCGCGCTTGAGCGCGATGTCGCTCACCGCGAGCCGGCCGCCGGGCCTGAGCACCCGGGCGATCTCGCGGAAGACGGCGGGCTTGTCGGGGGCCAGGTTGATCACGCAGTTGGAGATCACGCAGTCCACCGATGAGTCGGGCAGCGGCAGCCTGTCGATCGTCGCCCAGTGGAACTCGACGTTCGCAAGCCCGGCCTTCTCGGCGTTCCGGCGCGCCAGGTCGAGCATCTCGGGCGTCATGTCGATGCCGATCGCCTGCCCGGTCGGACCGACCTTGCGCGCCGCCAGGAACACGTCGAGCCCGCCGCCGCAGCCCAGGTCCACGACCGTTTCGCCCGGCCGCAGGTTGGCCGTGGCCGTCGGATTCCCGCAGGACAGCCCCATGTTGGCCTCGGCGGGGATCGAGGCCAGCTCGTCGGGCGTGTAGCCAAATGCCTCGGCGACTGCCTTCACACCCTGGTGATCGGTCGACAGCCCGCTGGTGGCGACCGACCCGTATTTCGACTTCACGGCCTCGGTGATCGTGTCGGACATCGGACGGCTCCCCGGAAAAAGTGTCGGTTCGGTCTCATCGCCGGGCCAGGCGCTCTCCGGCCCGCATCATCACCCACGTCATCAGCCGCCCGATATCGTCCCGCCTCTCGGCGTATCGGATGGCCTCCTCGGGCGTATCGTCGAACGCCTTCGGGTCGGAGAACGGCAGCGACAGCCGCAGGGCCGCACCCCGGACCGCCGGGCAGCCGGAGTCGGCCTCGTCGCAGACCATCAAGGCGACGAAGCCCTCCTGCGGGTTGCTCGCGTCATCGTACCGCTTGGAGAACTCGACGGCCTCCATCGGCGGCTCCCCCGCCGAACCCCATCGCAACCGGTAGATCGGGTTGGCGGTGCCCGGCTCACCCCGGGGCGCCTCCTCGCCGGTCGGCTCGACCTCGACGCCGATCTCCTTCAGGCAGGCGACCGTGCGGGGGTTGAAGGCGGTGGGCACCGTCCCGCCGCTGTGGAAGCGGATCTCGGGGAGTCCGCGGTAGGCGGCGGCGACGTGGCCCATCGTCGCCCCCAGGATGCTCCGGCGGCTGTTGCCAGTGCAGATCACCGTGATGTGGAGCGGCTGGCCCGGCCTGTGGTTTTTGATGAGCCACTCCACGAGCTTCTCGCCCGCCTCCCGGTGGCCCTCGTCGATCGGATCGACGGAGCGAGCCAGTCGTTCGACGTGCCCAGCGAGGCCCGGCAGCAGGCGACGGTCGGCGGGCATCTCGAAATCCGGGGTCGAAGGCTGGCTCATGCGTTCGCTCCCTGTCCTGCCGGTGTTCCGACGGGCTCGAAGTAACGCCGACGGAAATACAGCGCGACGTTCACCAGGGCGATCAGGACGGGAACTTCCACCAACGGCCCGATCACGGCGGCGAACGCGGCGCCCGAGTTGATGCCGAAGACGGCGACGGCCACGGCGATGGCCAACTCGAAATTGTTGCTGGCCGCCGTCAACGAGAGCGTGGCCGTCTTCGAGTAGTCGGCCCCCAGCTTCCTCCCCATCCAGAAGGAGACGAGGAACATCACGACGAAGTAGATCAGAAGCGGCACGGCGATGCGGAGCACATCCAGCGGGATGCGGACAATGTTCCGGCCCTGGAGCGAGAACATCACGACGATCGTGAAGAGCAGCGAGACCAGGGTGATCGGGCTGATCGTGGGGATGAACCGCCCCTCGTACCACTCACGACCCATCGCCCGCACCCCCACGAACCGGGTCAACATCCCCGCCAGGAAGGGGATGCCCAGGTAGATGAAGACGCTCCGGGCGATGGCCCCCATCGTGATGCCAGAGAGGTCCACGTCGCCGAAGGAGTAACCGAGGAGCGGCGGGAGCACCTTGATGAAGACGTAGGCGTAGGCCGAGTAGCCGAGCACCTGGAAAATGCTGTTGAACGCGACCAGGCCGGCGGCATACTCGGCGTCCCCCCTGGCCAGGTCATTCCAGACGATGACCATGGCGATGCAGCGGGCCAACCCGATCAGGATCAGCCCGATGGCGTACTCGGGCCTGTCCGGCAGGAAGGCCAGGGCCAGGGCGAACATCAGCACCGGGCCGATGACCCAGTTCTGGACCAGCGAGAGGCCCAGGACCCTCGTGTTGCGCAAGACCCCGGGCAACTCCTCGTACCGGACCTTCGCCAGCGGGGGGTACATCATCAGGATCAACCCGGCGGCGATCGGGATCGAGGTCGTGCCCACGGACAGGCTCGTTATGCCCAGGACCACGGCCGGGGCGATGTTCCCGAGCAGGACGCCCAGTGCCATGGCCAGGAAGATCCAGAGCGTCAGGTGGCGGTCCAGGAAGGACAGCCGCCCCATCGTCCGGGGGCGGCAGGTGACGGTAGCGGTACTCACCGAGGGGCCTCCTTGTGCCCGACTCCTATATGAGTCTTGGCGTATATGGCGGGGCAAAAAAATGTCGGACGCACCTACGGTCACCCGCAGCACGAGACGGCCCGCTCGAGCCGCTCGCGGTCGCGGGCGAACACTTCCGGGTCGCCCAGGCAGCTATCAAGGCAGCCCAGCAGGATCCGGTGCAGGCCGGCGCGGGGCCTCGCCAGGCGGTAGTGGACCCACAGGCCCTCCTTGCGACCGACGACAAGGCCGTGCTTCCGAAGATAGGCCAGGTGGCGGGACACGGTCGGCTGTGATAGTTCCAGCGCCTCGTGAAGGTGGCAGACGCAGACCTCGTCCCTTTCGCCCGTTAGCAGGCTCAACAGCCGCAGGCGCACCGGGTCCGCAAACGCCTTCAAGAGGCGGGTCGAGTCGGCCAGAGAGTCAGGCACGGTCTTTTTCATACGCTTAGGCAAATATACTGCTCGCGAGAACCCGCGGTCAAGGGTGCGCATTCGGTGCCAGACCGCGGACCAAGGGATCGCGGCGTTTGGTGTCCTGTCGTCGGGGTTCCGTCCGGCTCGCCGCCAGAGGGGATGAATCCGCGCTCAGCGCTTCGGTTGCGCTTGCTCGGCCTTCGCCGGCTTCTCCTTCATGGCTTTCCCCGGGCCGGCCTCGATCCGCTTGCGCCGCTCCTCCCGCATCCGCGCGAACGCGGCCGCGTGGTCCCCCTGAAGGTTTTCCTGGATGGACTTCACCCCGAGCTCGTCCAGGCAGAAGAGGAACCGCTCGACCAGCACGCGATGGTTGAACTGTTCGTCCTTCACCCGGCTGAGCATGTTCCAGTAGATGAAAGCCGCGAATCCGTAGTCCTTGAGGTCCCGCGCGATGTCGGCGTAGCGGATCACGTCCTGGACCGTCTTCGTCCGGTCCTTGAACAGCGTGCGGATCTCCATTCGCAGCACCAGGCCGTAGGTCTCCTCCGGTCCCTGGGCCTGGGCCAGCGTCTCGTAGAGCGGATCGGCGCCGAGGATCGCGGCGCGCGCGGTGGGCCAGTCGTGCAGGGCGTCCTCGACCGGCTTCCCTTCCTTCCGGGCCATCGCGATCCAGGTCTGGACCCGCTCGTACCGGGCCCAGGCCGAGCCGGGATAGTCCCTGAGCACGCCCTCGTAGATGGCCAGGGCCTCGTCGAGCTTCTCCTTATCGTTGAGCGCGATGCCCTCGGAGATCCGGGACTCGACGTCCTTGTAGAACAGGCGCATCATCTCGCGGAATTCGCCGAGCAGCCGGCTGGGTGCCGACCTGTTGGCGTCGAAGAATGAGACGACGCTGGCGTACCGCCGGGCCCTGTCGATCTCGCCCTTGGCCGCGTGCAGCGCGATGCGGATCATCGGGACCAGCGGCTCGCCGGGCGCCAGCTCGACCATCGCCCGCCAGTAGGCGGGATTGTGGTCCGTCAGCGCGGGAACGTCCAGCCCGGCCTTGAACTCGGGGGGGCCGAGCTCAACGATCGTCTTGCCGAGGTCGCGCACTCCCTCAAACCTGGCGTCGACGCCGCTGGCCGTCGCGCCCAGGATCGGCAGGGCCTCGCTGCGGGCCCATCGCCGCAGCATCTCGAGCTTCTCGGCGGTCTTCGCCGCGCGGAAGGCGGCGAGCCGGCGCTCATCGGGGGTCTCGAGCGGCGGGACCGCGCGGAGGTTCGGGTCGGTTGGCCCGGCGATGCCGGCCGGCCCGCCGTTGATCTGGGCCACGACCCGGAACGTGCAATCCACGACCTTCGTTCCCGGGGCGTTCGCGGGGTCGATCACCCGGCGCAGGTCCTTCGCCTCGGTGTCGGAAAGCGCAGGCTGGCCGGCGATCTTCACATCGGCCGGGCGATCCTTGTGCAGGGTCGCCTGGATCACGACGATCCGCCGCGCCGTCTCGTCCTCGAACCGTTTCTCGACAGCGGCGATCACCGGCCTCACCCACTTCACCAGCGGATTCACGTCGACGGTGAGCTGGACGATGTTCATCTCGGTGAGGAAGACGATCGAGACCTCGACCTTCTTCTTGTCGCCGGCCTTCTTCGCGGGGGTCGTGCCGGCCGGGCGGCCCGGCTTCGGCGCGGCCCCAGGCGCCTGGCCCTTCTGGGGCTCGTCGCCGCCCAGGAGGACCGCCGCGAGGACCGCGACGACCGGTAAGAGACGCCGGGATGATGCGTGCGCCATGAGCCATCTCCGGGAAGGAGTCCGAGGATTCGCCGCGTCTCTCGACCGACCGTCCGTCCAGTCCAGTCCAGTCCAGTCGACTCCAGCCCAGCACGGGCTATCCCTCGCGGCCCGGATGGACCCAGGGCGCGCGGTATGGCCGCGCGAGCACCGCATTCGCCTCGTCGTCGCCGACGATCCTGTTCGCCTGCGGGTCCCAGGTGAGCGTACGGCCCAGCTTGAGCGCCATGTTGGCCAGGATGCAGCTCGCCGTCGAGATGTAGCCTTCCTCGATGTCGGCCACCGGCTTGCCGCGTGAATCGATCGCCGCCAGCCAGTTTCTCATGTGGCCGCGGATCGCCGGCGCCACGTGGCGCTCGAGATCCTTCTCGTGCTCGTCCTCGGGGTATTGAGTCCACTCGTTCTTGTACTGAACGTCCGCCTGGATCGGCTTGCCGCCGTGCATTGGGATGAAGTCATAACCATTCACACTGGCCTTGAGCGTCCCCTTGTCGCCGTAGAAGGTCGCGCCCCAGGGGTACTTCGGGTCGGGCGATGAGCCCCAGGTCCGGTGCTGCCAGACGACATCCAGGTCGCCGAAGTCGAATGTCGCCGTCTGGGTATCGGGGATGTTCGACTTCGACCCGCGGGCGACCAGGATTCCCCCGGTCGAGACGACCCGCTTCGGCCAGCCCAGGCCCAGCATCCAGCGGACCATGTCAAGCATGTGGATGCACATGTCTCCCATGATACCGTTGCCGTACTCCATGAAGGCCCGCCAGCCGCGAGGATGTGCAATGGGGTTGTACGGCCGCATGGGCGCCGGACCGGTCCACATCTCCCAGTCGAGGTAGTCCGGAGGCGCGGAGTCGGGCGGGTTGGAGTTGTTCCGCATATGGTAGTAGCAGTAGATCTCGACCAGACCGATCTTGCCGAGCTTCCCCTCGCGAATGATCCGGTCGCGGGCCTCGATGAGGTGCGGCGTGCTGCGGCGCTGGGTGCCGACCTGGACGACCCGGTTGTGCTTGCGCGCGGCGTCGAGCATGGCCTTGCCCTCGACGACGTCCACGCTGATCGGCTTCTGCACGAAGATGTCCAGCCCGGCCTCGCACGCGGCGATCATCGGCAGGGCGTGCCAGTGGTCGGGCGTGGCGATCAGGACCATGTCCAGGTCCTTCTGCGCGAGCATCTGGCGGTAATCGGCGAAGGTGCGCGGGGTCTTCTTCGACTTCTGGCGGGTGGAGACGATCTCGGCAGCCTCGGCGAGCAGTTTCCTGTCGACATCGCAGAGCGAGACGACCTCAACGGGCGCCACCTGGATCAGCCGGAGCAGATCGGCCTTGCCGTACCAGCCGGTCCCGATCAGCCCGACCCGGCGGGTCTCGGCCGCGCCCGCGGCGGCGACATGGTAACCAGCGGGTGATAGCGCCAGCCCGGCGGTGGCCGCACCGGCCTGGAGGAACGCGCGACGATTCATGATGAGGCTCCCTGAGTGATCTCGGCGCGACCGATGCACGACCTTCGAGATGACCCCCACCTGGCCGATCGGATCGCGGGCGCGGCGCCCCGGCGCGGGTCCGGTCGAGGATCGCCGGCCCATTCTGGCAGATGTCGGACCCGCCGGGAAGGCGGCGGTGGGATCGGCATGATGAGTCGGTTCCCCGACGCTGTCGCCGGGGGAAGCAGGGGCGCGTGGTTTGCAGGATTGACACACCCAGCAAGGCCCGGCCAATCCACGCGACCGACCTTCGGACCTTGCCGCTTGCACGGAGAGAGAAGGCCCCCTTCCCAGAGGAGAAAACTTGAGATGAGGCAGATCCTGACAGCCGCCGTCGTGGCCGCGTTCGCTGCGGCACCGGCGATGGCCCAGAACGCCGGAACGACCCGAATCCGGACGCGGACTCCCGCCGGCACGCGAATCGTTCCAGGCACCCAGCAGGCCGGGCAGGTCGACGTCCGGGTGAACACCGGCACCGGCACCGCCGCGACCGGGCGGGTCGGCACGGCCACAGCCGGCGCTCCAGCCGGTGCCGCACGTACCGCGGTCAACGACAATCTCTTCGCCGCCGCCGCGACCGACGGCAACCTGAGCGAGCTGTCCCTCAGCCACCTCGGCGTGCAGAGGGCCACCGACCCCGAACTCAAGCAGTTCAGCCAGAAGGCGCTCGACGAGCATACCCAGCTCGCCCAGGAGATGAACACGTTGATGGCCCGGAAGGGCATCCGCATCCCCGAAGCGCTCGACGTCCGCTCGCAGTTCTGCGCCCAGAGCCTCGCCGGACTCATGGGTGAGAAGTTCGACCGCTGCTATGCCAGGGCTCAGTTCGTCCTCCACCTGGACGCGGTCGCCGCCTTCGAGGCTGAGGCCCAGCGGGGCCTGGATCCCGACATCAGGGCTCTGGCTGCCAGGGCGCTGCCCAGGATCAAGGGCCACCTCGAGCAGATCAGGCCGATCGCCAGGAGGTACATGCAGAAGGAGACGTCGGAGCACCACGACACCGGCAGCCGGATCGGAGCGCCGGGAGGCGAACATCCGGTTCGCTGAGGCGGAATGCGTGCGGGCCCCACGCCCGATCGACCGAGCTGAGGTCCCGACCGACAGGTCATCGGACAACGCCCGCCCCGGCGACTCGTTCCGGGGCGGGCGGCTGCGTACCGTAGCGAACTCGTCCGGGATCAGTCGCGCCGGTCCTGGGCGGAGCCGGCGCGCCTGGGCGGCCCGATCGTGGTGTGCGGCGTGAACGAAGGAGGATCGCTCGCGATCATCGTCTCCTCCACGGCTTCGTCGATATCGTCGTACTCCGGCTGGAGCGGTGCCTGCTCGTCGCTGGCCTTCGGCCCTGGATCGACGGCCGGCTGCGAGGGATTCGGGGCCTGGGCTCGATCTCGGGTATCCATGGTCTTCTCCTCGGTTCGAGCGTCTGTCCGAAAATGACAACCTTGTCGAGGCGTCGCGACGGACGTGGGCGACAGTTCGAAGAAGTCTGATGCAAATCCGGCGCCGGGGTCGCCCGACCGGTGCCGCCCCCCAGAACCGGAATCGCGATCGGAGGATCGCCGGACCGGACCTGGTATCATGGGGCCGTGAGCGCTGCGAGTCGGGTCGTCCGGTTCGCCCGGCACGCGGCGGTCGATGGGGACACCACTGATGCGACACCTGGCAGCCGTGTTGGTTGTGATCGCGCTGGCGCCGCCGGCGCGATCGGGGGATCTGAAGGCCGGTGCCGCGGCGGTCGTGATCACGCCGCCGACGGGCATCCCGATGGCTGGTTACTACGCCGAGCGCGGCGCCCGGGGCGTGCATGACGACCTGTACGCCCGGGCGATCGTCATCGAGTCGGGCGGCCGCGCTGCGGCACTCGTCGCACTCGACCTGATCACGACCCCGCGGGAGCTGGTCGAGCCGGCCCGCCGCGAGATCGAGCGGACGACACACGTCCGCGGTGCCGATGTGATGATCAGCGCCACGCACAGCCACACCGGGCCGATGATCGATCGCGACAACCCGTTCGGCGGTGGATCGAAGCTGGTGCGAGACTACCTCGCCGGCCTGCCGGCGCGAATCGCCGAGTCGGTCCACCAGGCGGAGGCCCGGCTCGCCCCGGCGAAGGCGTTCGCCGCCGCCGGTCGCGAGACCTCGATCGCGTTCAACCGCCGCTTTCACATGAAGGACGGGACCGTCGGCTGGAACCCGGGCAAGCTCAACCCGGCGATCATCAAGCCCGCCGGCACGATCGACCCCGAGGTGCCGGTGGTCTACTTCGAGTCGACCGCCGGCCGGCCGATCGCGACCTACGTCAACTACGCCGTCCATCTCGACAACGTCGGCCAGCCGAGCCTCTCCGCCGACCTGGTGTATCCGCTGTCGCGCGCCCTTGCCGACTTCAAGGGCCCCGCGATGGTCACCGCGTTCACGGCCGGCTGTTGCGGCGACGTCAACCATATCAACGTCTCGTGGAGCGAGCCGCAGCGCGGGTTCGCCAACGCGGCGCGGATGGGCACGATCCTGGCCGGCGAGGTGCTGCGCACCTGGCCGCGGCTCCAGCCCGTCGAGGCCGGCGCCGTGCGCGTCCGCAGTGCGACGGTCTCGCTGCCGCTCCCGGCGATCAGCGAGGCCGATGTCGTCCGGTCGCGTGCGGTCATCGCGCGGATGCAGGCACCGAACGGCCATCGGCCGGCGTTCATCGAGATGGTCGACGCACTCAAGATCCGGGACGTCGCCGCGCGCCAGGGCCGGCCGCTGGAGGTCGAGGTGCAGGTCGTCGCACTGGGAGACAGGCTGGCCTGGGTGTCGCTGCCCGGCGAGATCTTCGTCGAGCTGGGCCTCGCGATCAAGCAGGACTCGCCGTTCGGCCGCACGATCGTCGCCGAGCTGGCTGACGGCGCGATCGGCTACATCCCGTCGCGGCGGGCCTACGCGCAGGGGAATTACGAGGTCGTCAGCGCCCGATGCGGCGAGGGCTCGGGCGAGCGGCTGGTCGACGCCGCGGGGAAGCTGCTCCGCGAGCTGTACGCCGAGGCCCGCGCCGCGCGCACCGGGGGCGAGGTGAAGACGTCCGAGGCCGGCCGCCGCTAGGCGATCAGGACACGAACGCGACATCGGCATTGGCATTGGCCTCCCCGCCCGCCAGGTGGTCGAGCGCCGCCTGGCGGTCGGCGAAGATCGGGGCGTAGTCGCCCAGGCGGATGATGTCGGCCCCAAAGCGCACGAACTCGTCCATGTTGCAGATGAGCGCGATCCCACCGGCCTTGCGCACCTTGAGCACGAAGCCCACCAGCGCGCCGAAGGCCGTGCTGGAGAACGCGCGAACATTCTTGAAGTCGAGCACGAACCGGTTCGGTAGCTCGGGCCGGACCAGCGACGCGAGCTGGCGGCTGAGCTCGGTGGCGTGGTCGGGGTCGGCGATCGAGTGGCTGAGGAACTCGACGACGCCCGCGTGAGGTTGAGGCACTTGCTCGTAGCTGATCAGGGCACCGGCCTGGCTGGACATGGCATCCTCTCTTATTCCATTTCATCTCATCTGATCTGATCTGATCTGATATTATCTGATTGTCGTTGGGCCATTCGAGGTGCGGCGATCGAGAGACCTGCTCGATCGGAATCCCCGGTCGTCAGCGGGCCGGGACGCGGTAGACCGTCAGCTCGCCCGACTCGGGCTGGGGAAAGCGGAGAACGGGCCCGCGGTGCTCGGCGAAGCGGACGAGCCCCTGCATGAAGGCGACGCCCTCGCACAGACGCTCGTCCTCATACACCTGCATCGGCGGCTCGATCAGGGGGCGGGGCAGGAACACGATCGCCTTGGCCCGCGCCCGCGTGATCGAAACGTTCAGGCGGTTCAGGCTGTAAATGAACTCCTTCTCGCCCAGGGCGGATTCGACGTCGGAGACCCCGTAGCTGACGATGACCGCCTCGCACTCCTGGCCCTGCACGCGGTCGACGGTCTCGACGAACGGCTCGCCGTGCCAGGCGCGGGAGGCATCGAGTGCCCGGCGAATCGCCGCGAGCTGGACATGGTGCGGGCTGACGATGAACAGGCCGTCCTTCCAGAAGGCGGCGTCCCCCTCGACCGAGTCGGGGTAGGTCAGCCGGGGCGCCGGCTGCATCCGCTGGCGCAGGCGGACCACGGCCCGCGCCACCAGCGCGGCCTCGAGGCGGTTCTCGGCCGAGGCCCGCACGCCCTCGAGCACGCCGATGACCAGCGGGTAGTCCGGGTCGACCAGCGCATCGGCCAGCTCGTCGCCGGCGGGCGGCCGGGCCAGCCGGAGCTTGCGCCCGGCGACCTCGGGCGTTGCGCTCGTGTACCCCGGCGTGTAGATCTGCTCGGCCGGGTACGTGCAGAGGGTGCGGCTCATCCGCCAGTTTTCAAGCAGGGTCGCCGTGAATCGGGCGTCCGGGTCCTGGCGCTTGAGGCACTCGAACAGCGAGACGTGAAGCACCGGCTCGCCGGCCTCGGGCTCGGGATAGTTCGCCTGGACGATCGGCGGGAGCTGGCGGTCGTCGCCGGCGATCAGCAGCCGGGTGGTCGGCCGCAGCCCGCCCAGCACGATCGACGACTCGAACACGCGAAGCTGCGATGCCTCGTCCACGACGACCAGGTCCGCCCGGTCCGCGCCCTCGCCCTTGTGGATCTTCCAGACGGTGCCGCCGTGGAGCGACCAGGGCTCGTCGTTCTGCCAGCGCCAGCCGGACTTTCCCGCGCGGGCCGGCATGGCCTCGACGCCCTCCATGCCCGCCAGCCGGGTCTCGTCGAGCTTGCGAATCGGGAACGTGCCGCGGACGATCCGGCGCTCGCGCTGGAGCTCGGCGGCCTTGCGCAGGGCGTTGTCGATCGCCGTGTGGGTAAACGCGGTGAGCAGTGTGCGGAACGGCTTGCCTGCGGCGCGGTGGGCCTCGGCCAGGCAGAGGACCGCCAGTGCCAGGAAGTGCGTCTTGCCGGTGCCCGGCGGGCCCCAGACCAGGCGAAGCCCGTGATCGACGATCCCCTCGAAGGCGTCGAGCTGGCTGCGGGTCATGCCGTGTCGCCGCGCCAGCCCGAGGGCCGACTTGCGGATCGATTGGTCCAGGTCCAGCGGCCGCGCGACCTCGTGCGGACGCTCGATCAGATCGACGAACGGGCACTCGGGCCGGCCGTCGAGCTCGCTCAGGTGCTTCAGGACGCGTTCGACGTTGTAGTCGGTGTACCGGGGTTCGAGCAGGTACGTCGCGCCGGGCCTCGGCCCGCGGAACGCGCGGCTGGGGCTCAGTGAGAGCCGGAGCACAGCGCCAGGGGCCGCGCCGGGCTCCTCGACGTTGGCGACCGCGGCCAGGGCCAGCGGCAGGTTCGGCGGATAGGG
>JAKAUH010000794.1 GCA_021818605.1 Planctomycetota bacterium | reverse complement strand
AGATCAGCGGCGTGATCCTCGTCATGGACGCCGACGGCGAATCCGAGGCCATAACCGGCGCCCTCCTGGGCTCCAACGGCGAATCCGGGGCCACGACTGGCGCCCTCCTGGGCTCCGACGGCCAGGTCGCGACGCCCGCCGAGGCGCCGCGCGCGGCCGATACCGGGGCCGAGACTCCGCAGCCCGTAGCCGAGGCTGAGGCTGAGACCGAGACCGAGACCGAGACCGAGACTTCGCAACCCGCGGTCCAGGCCGAGACTCCGCAGCCCGCAGTTGAGACCGAACACGGGCCGGCCTGACCGCCAGCCGCTCGTCGCTCGGCTTTCCGACACTTCTCGCCGGACACCACCGCATCGCCCCGAAGCGGCGCAAGATGCCATCCCGGAGCATCGCCCCGGTGATCTGATGAACCCCCAGGAACACGCTCTGAAAGGGCCCGACACGGGGCGGGCCGTGGCTGTCCCTGTGCTGCCCCTTCGGGGCTCAAATGGGGGATGGGTGACCGAACCCCAGGGCGTTGCCCTGGAGACTATCGCCAGGATACCGGCATCCTGGCCCGTCGCCCCGAGATCCACTTCTGCTTGCACCCGGGATCCGGAGTTGATTTCGTCAGCGTCCCTGAGCCTGGCGCGGGCCCGACCCGACCCGACCCGACCCGACCGACTTCCGATCCGGGCTCGATCCCATCTCGTCGTCGTGGGCCGCGTTCCTCCCGGCCCGGCCCATCCTCCGGCCCGGTTCCCGTGCGACAGACTCTTGCCCTGGCCTGTTATTACGCTGGCATGAAAGTCGGTCGGACATTCTTGCCCGACGGAGCCAGAGCGTCGGCCATTCTTGCCCGACCTGCTTGAGGATCTTTGCGGCCAGGGTAATCTGCTTCGCCCATTCGGGGCGAGGACCAATCCGCGTGGCCCCGGCCCGAACCGGGTGGTGTTCGGCGAGGACTGTCGATGTTCCGGTGCGCAGGCGAGACGCCTGCACCACATTACGGCAAACCTGTTCTGGAACAGCTCCTCACTCCTCGCCCGCCAGGACGAGCTGCCGGGGCCTGCGGCGTGCGGCGTGCGGTTTGAAGGCGCGCTTGTCGATCCCGTAACGGCGAAGCTTGGCGCTGATACTTCGCCGCGACAGACCGCAGTGGTTCGCGGAGAGCTCGATCCGTCCCCGGTATTTCTCCAGCACGCGCTGAAGGTAGGCACACTCGATCCGGCGGACGAACTCGACGGTGATCTCGGGCAGCTTGCGGTTGTGGTCGAATTCCAGGGAGAACGGCTCGTCGTGGTGGCGAACGATCTGCGGCGGGAGGTTGTCGGGCTCGATGATCGGCCCGGGCGTGGTCACCGTCGCCTGCTCGAGGACATGCTCGAGCTCGCGGACGTTCCCCGGCCAGTCGTAAGACAGCAGCCGCGACAGGGCCAGTCGCGAGACGGTGCGCGGCGGCAGCCCGCGCGCGGCCAGCTTTTCGAGGAAGTGGTCGACCAGGATCGGGATGTCGTCGAGCCGCTCGCGGAGCGGGGGCAGATTGATCTTCACCACGTCGAGCCGATAGAACAGGTCCTCGCGGAACCTGCCAGCGGCGACGGCCTCGCGGAGCTTGACGTTCGTCGCGGCGAGGACGCGGCAACTGGCCTGGATCGACTCGGTCCCGCCCACGCGCTCGAACCGCCCGTCCTGGAGCACGCGGAGGAGCTTGGCCTGCATGCCCATCGGCATGTCGCCGATCTCGTCGAGGAACAGCGTGCCGTCGCGGGCCAGCTCGAACCGGCCCTTCTTCTGCCGGTCGGCCCCGGTGAACGCGCCGCGCTCGTGGCCGAAGAGCTCGGTCTCGAGCAGGTGCTCGGGCAGCGCGGCACAGTTGACCGCCAGCAGGCTGCCGCGGCGAGTGACGTCGCTGTAGTGGATCGCCTGCGCCACCAGCTCCTTGCCGGTACCGGTCTCGCCCGTCACCAGCACGGTGCACGGCGACGAGGCGACCCGCGCCACGCGGTCGAACACCTCGAGCATCGCCGCGCTGCGGCCGATCAGGTTGTGATAGGCGTATTTCCGCCGGAGCCGGGCGCGGAGGTCGGCGACCTCGTCGATCAGCCGGCGGTCCTCGAGCGCCTGGTTCACCACGACCTCGAGCCGGATCGTGTCGATCGGCTTGAGGATCATGTCGTAGGCGCCCAGCTTCATGGCCTCGACGGCGTCCTCGACCGTGGCGCAGCCGGTCATCACGATGACGGTCACGGGCAGCTCGCGCTCGCGAATGGCGCGGATCAGGTCGAGACCGCTCATCCCCGGCAGCCGCAGGTCGGTGAGCACCAGCGAGCAGCGGTTCTCGACCAGCCACTCCATCGCCTCGGTGCCATCCGCGGCTACCGTGATCTGCCGGTCCGGTGAGGCCAGGACTTGCGAGAGTTGCTGGCAGACGAGCTGGCTGTCGTCCACCACGAGGATGCGTCGATCCATGGCGGCCTCATCCGTGGTTGAGGTGGGTAGCTGATATCCTGTTGCCTCGAGCCGCGGCGCTCGCCGCAGGCGAGCGGGCGGGACCGGATCAGAACCGACCGGACC
>JAKAUH010000439.1 GCA_021818605.1 Planctomycetota bacterium | reverse complement strand
GATCTTCTCCCGGGTCGGGTCAGCTCAGAGGATGTGAAAGAATCGTCGAAAAGGGGCAGAGAGCAGAGAGCGGAGACCAGAGAGCGAAGCAGCATAACAGCACACAGATTCTTCACTTGCAGTCATTCGCTCTCTTCTCTCTGTTTTTCGGAATCGATTTCTTCACAAGCGCTCAGCGGTGCAACTCAACTCAGCCCGCCGATCGGCGCGCCGTGGTAGACCTGATGGGGACGCTCCAGTTCATCATGCCAGGCGGCCAACGGCGGGATGCCCAGCGCGCGATAGATCGTCGCCGCCAGGTCCTCCGGTCGCTGCGGGTCGCTCACCGGGTGACCGCCGATCCGGTCCGAGGCGCCGACGACCCGGCCCCCGACGACGCCTCCACCGGCCAGCAGCACCGTCTGCACCCGGCCCCAGTGGTCCCGGCCCGGCAGCTTGTAGGCCGAGGGCAATAGCGAGATCTTCGGCGTGCGCCCGAACTCGCCGGCCATCACCACCAGCGTCGAGTCGAGCAGCCCGCAGCCATGCAGGTCCTCCAGAAGCGCCGAGACCGATCGGTCCATCGGAGGCAAGAGACAGTCTTTCAGGTGCGGGAAGGCGTTACCGTGCGTGTCCCAGGTCTCGTTGTTGCCCAGGTTGACCTGCACAAGCGCGACCCCGGCCTCCACCAGCCGCCGGGCCATCAGGAGCGACCAGCCGAAGGCGTTGCGGCCGTAGCGATCGAGCTGCCGAGGATCCGCGTCCGCCACGTCGAACGCGCGCCGGACACGGGCATCGGTCAGCAGCGAGACGGCCGCCTGCCGGCGCGCGTCGAACTGCCCGACGTCCCCGGCGTGATCCAGGTCCGCTCGCTGGCTGTCGAGGTGGGCCAGCAGGCCCAGCCGGCTCGCGAGGCGAGCACGGCCGAGCCCCTCGGGCAGCGTCAGATCGGGGACGAGGAACTGCCGCCGGCGGCGGCCGAGGGGACGGTCCTGGTGGTCGAACTCGTACTGGGGAAACGCGCCATACGCGCCCGGATCGAACGGCGACGCCTCGAGGAACCACGGCTCCCGACGCGGTCCCATGATCCCGGCGAACTGGCCGGGGATCACCCGCCCGGTGTTGTGGACCAGTCGCTCGGGCAGGACCACCGCCGGCGGGAGATTATTCCTCGGGACCACCGCGGCCCCGGCGACGGCCGGGATCGAGGGCCAGTCGGTCGGCTGCGGCCGGGTCGGGTTGAAGCCGGTGGGCAGGTCGGACCGCCCCGTGAGCATGATGTGATGCGCCGCCGAGTGGTCGTTGGAGGCATGCGTCAACGATCGGACCATCGACCAGAGGTGACTCGTCCGGGCCAAAAGCGGGAGGTGCTCGCAGATGTGGACGCCGGACGTCCGCGTGGCGATCGGGCGGAACTCGCCCCGGATGCCCTCGGGCGCATCGGGCTTGGGATCGAAGCTGTCGTGCTGGCCCAGCCCGCCGGAGAGGAAGATGAAGATCACCGAACGGGCCGGCGCAACCCTGGCCAGATCGCCCGAGGCGTCGGCGTCTCGCAGTGCCCCGAGGTGGTCCATCCCCAGGCCGAGCAGTCCGACCGCGCCGGCCTGGAGGGCAAATCGGCGCGAGACGACCGGGTGCCGGGGCGAGTCGGATCTCGCGTGTCGGTGAGGTGGGAACACGGCGGCCCTCGGTGCTTCGGTGGGTCGGCGATAAGGCGGGGACGATCCGCTCCGGCCGGAGCCCCGCATGGATGTCTTACCCGGACGGTATCCCGGCGGCCGATCCGATGATACGCCCGCCAGCGGCTGGAGTCAGCGCTGGACCCTGCGCGTTGGACACGCTCCGGGGCTCCGTCTGGTCCACCGGAAGGATCGGGCGGGCCGGGATCGGCCCCGGCGGCAGGTCCCTGAAAGATCTCAGGCCAGGTCGACGAGCAAGGCACCGGCCAGGATGGCGGCCAGAGCCAGAGCCTTCCGCCAGCCCATCGACTCGCCGAGAAGCATCACGCCCAGGGCGGCCACCATCACCACGGAGACCTCCCGCAGGGCGGCGACGTAGCTGACGTTTGCGCGGCGGAGCGCATACAGGATGAGCAGGTAATTGGCCATCGAGAACAGGCCGATGAGCAGGCTGACCCAGAAATGATCGCGCCAGGCCTCCCGGCACTCGCGCGAGTACTTCGCCCAGGCGTAAAGCGTGAGGAAGGCCACGGTGCCGATCGCCTATCCGGTGACAGGGAGTGATCTTCGTGCTCGATCAGCGGTGGAAACGGATCGACGCATTAGATCGATAAATCAAGATTATTGAATATTTGTGTATAGCAAGGACGGATGCTTTGACCTGGCGAATCGGCGCGGGTCGCACGGCTTCCGGGTGCCAACTGAGGTCGAACCTCCAGAGCATTCCCGGCGTAGGAACCCAGACGGTGACCACCTGGCTGGGAGAAGTCGGTGACATCACCCGGTTCGGCTCCGTGAACAAGCTGCTCGCGTATGCAGGGCTGGATCCGTCGGGTCAGATCTCGGCCGGGAAGGTTACGGGGACGAAGACGCGCAAGGGGAATGACCGACTGCACGCCGCGCT
>JAKAUH010000271.1 GCA_021818605.1 Planctomycetota bacterium | reverse complement strand
CGCGCTGCGGGCAATACTGCCCGACCTACGTGAAGCCGATCCGCCCGAGGTAGGCCGGCCTCTCAGGCGGACACCGACTGGCCTGGGCCGGGCCTGTCCCGTCCCGCCATCCGGCTGGCCGGGTCAGGCTGAGAGCCTGACCGACTCCGGGCGGAATCACCGGGAACCGCGACGGGTCGGGCCGGCCGATGCGGGCCTCGGGGAACCGGCGGGAACGGAGCCGGCGCCGGCGCGGGCAGCTCGGCCGGGGTCGTCGCCGGGATGCGGGCGATCGTCGCGGCGGCGGCGAGGAGCAGTAATCCGGCGGCGGTTGTCGCCATCAGGGTGGTTCCGGCACCGAGCCACGCGGGCTGGAGCTGCCCGATCCGATGGAGCGCCTCCCAACCGGCCGCGCCGCCCGAGTAGATCGGCAGCATCCGCGTCCACAGGAGCATCTGCTCGCCGAGCACGCACGAGCCGACCAGCACCAGGGCGATCGCCGCGCCCAGCCGGCGCGAGGGCCAGGACATCGCCCCCGCGATCAGAAGCGCCAGGAACCACGGCAGCCCAGCCGAGGCATACCAGGGACCGGTCGTCGTCTGGCCCCAGGCGAGCCGCGACTGCACGGCGTGATAGCCGAGCGCCGCCGTGATGCTGGCGCACAGCAGCAGGCAGGCCATCGGCGTAAAGGGGCTGTCGAAAATCCGAGGAGAGGCCCCGGAAACGCCCGGATCGGGCCGATGAAGCCGGCAAGCCCGGGCGACGGACACAGGCCGCCAGGCCCAGCCGAGCAATCCGGCGATCGCCGCCCCGGTGTAGAGCGGGCGGACCGGGATCGACCCGCCGACGAAGCTCCAGCCGCCGGCGAGGAACGTGTCCCGCAGCCAGAGATGCCAGACCTCCGACAGCCACGCGAACGACATCGCCGTGTGCGCCAGGTCGAGCGGGCCGCGCCCGCGCTGGCGGTTGAGGACGGCCTCCTGCATTGGGGTCGGCACGCCGTAGACGGCGAGGTTGTGCGCAACCTCTGGCCCGACCACCATCGCCAGGCCGAGCACCATCGCCAGGCCCGCGCCGACCGCGCGCCGGTAGGGAACGACTCCTCGCCCTTGGATCGCGGCGAACAGCCAGCAGCCGCCGAGGAACGGGACGAGGCTCCAGTTGGTCGCCTTGGCCAGGATCGCGGCGCCTGCCAGTACGCCCAGGGCCAGCGAGCGCCCGACCGAAAGCTGGCCGCCGAGCCCGAGCGCCCCGGCCACGGTCAGCGTGGCCAGGAAGATCCCCGGCGCGTCGCTCGAGACCCGCGCGCCGTTCATCAGGAACAGCGGATGCACGGCGAGCGCCAGTCCCATCCAGGCCGCGATGGTCGTCGAGCGGACCCGCGCGGCCACCACCCCCAGCGCGATCCACACCGCGGCCGCGGTGAAGAGCAGGTTCACCAGTCGCAACACGGCGACCGAGCGGCCCAGGTTGGACACGCCGCCCGCCGCGGCGAACAGCGGGGCCGCCAGCCGGTAGTACCACCACGAGTGCTGCGCCTGGTAGAGCCGGATCGAACTGAAATCCTCGCCCGGCGGTCGGCTGGAGGCGACGGTGCCCACTCCGGCGCCGCTCGCCTGCCTCGCCCAGAACTCGGCGTATCCCGACGCCGCCGGGCGCGAGCCCATCTGCCGGAGTGCCACGCGGGGCTGGGGAAACGCGGACATCGCCGTCAGCAGCGAGCGGGGCACGTCGGTGGTCCCGAGCGTGGCGCGCCGGCCGGTCTCCAGCACGTGCACGACATGCCCGACATGCTGGTATTCATCCCACCCCTCGAAGGGCGGCATCACGCCGATCTCGGCCACGCCGCGGGCCAGCACCAGGGCCACCAGGACCAGCCGGAACCGACGGCCGAGCGACGGGGCGGTCAGACGAGCGGGGCTTGCGGGCGGCTCGGCTTCAGCGGGTCCCATGCGACGCTCCCTCGTCCCTGGAGGCCCCAAGGCGATATGAAAACCGGTCGGGTTTTCCCGCCTGACAGCTCCTGAGCGTCAGGCGGGAAAGCCTGACCCACGCGATGCCCGGCCCGTCGAGGTTGTGTATCGGCCGGGCCGGGCGCCGGGCTGTCGCCACCGCGAGCCCCGCCCCTACGGCCAATCACAAATATCGCCACAACCCGCATATCTTCACGCAGCGGGTCGGGCTCGCGACGTCCGGCCGCCTCGCGTTGGATGGCGCGGCCGGAAGGTGTATGCTGGGGATGATGCGTCGGGGGAGGGTCGTGTCACGTGGGCGGGCGGCGGAATCCGGAAAGGGCGAGGGTGATGATCCAGGATGTTTTCCACTGGGCCCCGCGGCAGTTTCGCAAGGCGCTCGATGCCGGGTTCTTCGGCGAGAACCGGGTCGAGCTGCTGGGGGGAATCCCTTTCATCATGGCCGAGAATCCACCACACATTCTAAGTTGCTTGAGAACCCAGCTCGTGCTGCTCGCCCTGGCCGCGGCGCCGCGATGGGTGGTCAACAAGGAGCACCGCCTCCAACTCGGCCGGTGGCTCCCGCTGCCCGATGTCGTCATCCTGCGCGGGCCTGATTCGATTTATGGCACGCGCCTGGCCCGCAGCGACGACGTGGCGCTGCTGGTCGAGGCGGCCGACGCTTCCCATGCGAAGGACAGCGGGCCCAAGCTCAGGCGCTATGCCACCTCGCGCATCCCGGTCTACTGGATCGTCGACCTCAACCGCCGGCTCGTCGAGGTCCGCACCCGTCCCTTCGGCAAGGGAAAGGACGCGGGGTATGCCCGGTGCGACATCTACCAGCAGGACGACAGCGTCCCGGTCGAGCTCGACGGCCAGGAAGTCGGTCAGGTCGCCGTGGCGGACCTGCTCCGGTGATCGGATCGGAGATCCGTCCTCTCCTGCCCTGCCCCACGGCTTGATGCCGGACCTGCCGGGCCGCGGCGAAGCGATTTGGGGTTCCGGGGCATCTCGGACGCGGCTATGATGGCCCGTCCAGGAAGAGGGAGCCGCGGAAGAGTGACTCCATCCAGGAAGGATCCCGTGAGTTCGGCCAGCCCCGCCCCTGCCCCCACCCGTCCCGTTGTCATCATGTCGACAAATCGCGCGCTGCCGCCGGTGCTGGGCCGCCTCCTCAGCGGAACATTCTGGCTGGCGCTTCGGGTGCCGCTTCAGGTGCTGTTCTCGCTCTGGACGACGCGTTACGTTCTCCAGGTGATCGGCAAGGACCAGAACGGCGCGTACGTTTTTGCCTGGGGCTTCGGCTTCTTCCAGTTCCTGTTCGAGTTCGGCGCGAGCTCGGCGTTGCAGCGGCAGATCTCCGACGCCTGGACGCGCGGCGATCGCGACAGCGTGAACCGGTCGATCGCCTGCGGGATGAACTTCTACGCGGCGATGGCGCTGGTGCAGGGCGCGGCGCTTCTGGCCGTGGCCTACCTGGCTCTGCCGCACGCGCACCTGCGGCCCGAGTCGCATCCGCTGGTGATCAAGCTGCTGTGGCTCCAGGCGGTGACGGCGCCTTGCTTCGGCATCTCGATCGTGATCACCAGCGTGCTCCAGGCGGCACGTCGTTATGCCTTCGTGCCGAAGTTCGAGGTCGCCATCACGATCCTGCGGTTCGTGGTCCTGGTCGCCGGGCTGGGCTGGGGCTTTGACTTCTTCCGCGTGATCGTCGCACAGATGATCGTGCAGATCGGGCTGGGGATCGGCCCGGCGCTCTGGGTGATGACCCGCGAGCTGGGATATGTGCCACACTTCCGCGGAGCGCGGTGGTCGGATTACAAGGTACTGGGACACTTCAGCCTGTACGTGGCATTGATCCAGATCAGCGTGGTGCTGGCCGACAAGCTGGATACCACCGTGCTCGGCTTCGTGCTCGACCGGGGCGCGGCCGAGGTGGCCGAGTCGGTGTACAGTGTCGTCAGCAAGCCGTTCGTCCAGCTCCGGCAAACGGGCTGGATGCTGGCCTACATGGTGATGCCGGCCGTGGCCAGCCTGGCCGCGGCGAAGGACGAGCGGGGCCTGGAGCGGGTGAAGTACGACGGCACCCGATTGCATATCGGGATCCTCGCCCCGGCCGGACTTCTGGCCTGGATGTACGCGGGGCCGTTCCTGTCGCTCTGGATCGGCGACCGGCTGGGTCATGATGCGTCGCGCGAGGCGCCCCTGATGCGGCTGTTCCTGCTGGCGACGCTGCCGCTGGTGCTGTCGGTCCCGGTGCAGATGGCGATCGGGCTGAACCGGATCAAGGTGATCGCCGTGGCGGCACTGGCCGGCGCGGTGGTGAACCTGCCGCTGAGCTGCTACCTGACCTGGCTGCTGGGCGTCTCGGGCGTGATCTGGGGCACGGTGCTCACGACGTTCTTCTCGAACCTGCTGGTGCCCGGGTGGTACGTCTTCCGCGAGCTGAAGATCGACGCGCGGACTTACCTCCGGCGGACGCTCGCCGCTCCGCTGACCGGCGCGTCGGCCCTGCTGATCACAAGCGGGGCGCTGCAACTGGCGATCCCGGTGCCCGGCTCCGACGCGGCGCCGGGCGCGCGGACCGCGATGCTGGTGGCGCACCTGGCCGTGTGCTCGGTTGCGTATGCCGCCGGATACCTGCTCGTCCCGGCCGGCCGCGGCGACCTCGCCGAGCTGTCCGGCCGATTGCTGCGGCGGCGGTGAGGGACGGCGGTCCGCTACCCCCGACGACGCCGGGCCGGGGCGCCGGTGGTGGGCTTGACCTCGAGATCTGTCACCAGCAACAGATCGATCACGTTCAGCGTGTCGTCAGGCTGATAGACGGAGAGCGTGCGCCCGCTGGGCGACGGCATCACGAACTCCCCATGACTGACCGGCACGTCGCGTCCATCGGCCAGATGGATCACGAACGGCCGGAACGGCTGGGCCTCGAGGAACCTGCGGATTTGCTCGACGGTCATGATGAATCCTGGGCGTCAGGACACTCGGGACGGCAATGCACGGCAGCCGGACGGCATTCTACACCAACGCCGCCAGCCTCGTCTGCCCGCGCCCGTGTCCCAGGGCGGTGGACGACCGCCTTCGGCTCGGTCATACTCGTGACGACCAGCCAGGCCGGCGGCGGCCGCGCGGGCCCGACTCTCCCGGACAGCGCGGCAGCGGCGGGTCGAGACGAGCATCGTCATTCGATCGAGCACCACATCAGGGGAGTTCCATCCGATCATGCGACTGATCCGCTTCACGTTCCTCGCCGCGATCGCGGCGCTGCCGGCCGCGTCGGCCGCGCAGTCACCAGGCAAGCCGGCGAAAGCCGCGCCCGCCTCCGCATCGGCCTCGGTGCCCGAGCCCGGCGGCGAGGCGAAGGCCGTCACGCAGGCGATCCTCGACGAGATCGACAAGCACTCGGAGCTGATGGCCAACATCGAGTATCTCTGCGACATGATCGGGCCGCGGCTCACCGGCTCGCCGGGGCTGAACCGGGCCAACCACTGGACCCGCGACCGCTTCCGCCAGTACGGGCTGAGCAACGCGCACCTCGAGCCCTGGACGATCGAGCGTGCCTGGACCCGCGGCGACGCGAAGGGCCGCGTGATCGTCCCGGTCGAGCAGCGGCTCGTCCTCGAATCGGCCGGCTGGAGTCCATCGACAAGGGGACCAGTCCGCGGGCCGGTGGTGCACGTCAAGGCGCAGTCGACCGACGAGCTCGCCGCGTACCGGGGGAAGCTCCGGAGCGCGTGGGTCATGCTGGCCGAGGTCTCGGTCCAGCCGTCGCCGAGGAAGCCGGCCGAGGACCTCGAGCGCAGCCAGCGGCGCCGGGTGCGCGACTTCATGAGCCAGCGGGCGTTCCGCCAGGAACTCGACAAATTCCTCGCCGCCGAGGGGATCGCCGGCAAGCTCGTCGACTCGAACAAGGAGCACGGCCTGGTCAACATGACGGGCGCGACCTACAACTTCACGCCGTCCGCGGCCCCCGAGGCGTTCCTCACCACCGAGTCCTACGGGCTGCTCTGGCGGCTCCTGAAGCGCGGGCCGGTCGAGGTCGAGATCGACCTGAAGAACACCTTCAGCGACGGGCCGGTCGAGGTCTATAACACGGTCGCCGAGATCCCGGGTGTCGACAAACCCGACGAGGTCGTGATCATCGGCGGCCACATCGATAGCTGGGACCTGGGCACCGGCGCCACCGACGATGGCACCGGCATCATGGCCGTGCTCGAGGCGGCCCGCGCGCTCAGGGCCGTCGGCGTCAAGCCGAGGCGGACGATCCGGTTCGTCCTCTTCTCGGGCGAGGAGCAGGGCCTGCACGGCTCGCGCGCTTATGTGAAGACGCACGAGAAGGAGATGGACAGAATCTCCGCCGTGCTGGTCCACGACACCGGCACGGGCCGGGTCAAGAGCATCGGCCTGCAAGGGCGATACGACCTGCGCGAGGTGATGGACAGGGTCGTCGAGCCGTTCAAGGAGGCGGTCAACCTGGAAGAGCTGAGCATGCGCACGATGATGGGCACGGATCACCAGTCGTTCCTGCCGAAGGGCGTACCGGCGTTCGCCGTGATCCAGGACATGGCCGAGTACCGCAAGACGCACCACACCGAGAGCGACACCTTCGACAAGGTGTACCCCGACGAGATCAACCAGGGCGCCAGGGTCCTGGCCGCGTGGGCCTATAACACGGCCATGCTGCCCGAGATCCTGCCGCGCGACCCGAAGCCGCTGAAGCCCGGCATCTTCGACGCCCCCGAGTTCCGCCAGCCCCGCGAACAGAAGAAGCAGGCAGCCGGCAACGGCCGCGTCGCCGGGCATTGACGGTTCCGACCGCGGCGGCAACAGAGAAGAGTCACCGCGAAAAACCGGACGACGTCAAATGTCGTTGTTAATCTAACGACTCTCCATCTCTTTCGCGTATACTCTTGCTTCTGTTGCGTGCTGATTCTTCTCTCTCTTCCGCGGGTGAAGACGAGACGCTCAGCCGACCTGCCGCCGGCAAGCGTCGATCAGACCATCCGCCCTGATCAGCAGGTCTGGATGAACCTGGCCCTCGCCCGATGTCTCGAGTCGGAAGATCGAATCCTGAAGCGGGCGAATCAGCGACTTCAGTTCCCGCCGAGTCTGATCCGAGGGGAGTATCCGGGCCTGATCCGCCAGGATGTCAGCGGCCTTGAGCACCAGCTCCGGTGGATTGCGGGGGGATTCCGCGAGGATCGCCCGGGCCTGATCCGCCGCCTTGAGAGGATCAGACTTTCCCAGCGCGTGCAAGGCGATGTAGCGGAAGTTGGAGTTATCCGGCTCAAGGTCACTGGCTCGCTGGAGGAATTCGGCGGCGATGGGGTACTCGCCCGCCTCCAGCCAGATCTGCCCTCGCAGGTAAGCCAGGCTCGCTGCAGGAATCCGGCCCGCGTGCTTTCGCAGAATCTCTAGCGCCCCGATGAAGTCGCCCGTTTTCCTCGCTTCGAGAGCCGAATCGAGGTCGGCCTTCGCGTCCGCCGCGATCGTCCGGATATCCGACGCGGGCGGCCCGGACAGCGAGTCGAGATCGGCGGAGATCCCACTCAGGCTGGCGACCTCGTCCCCGGAAAAGTTATGCCAGGGTTCGTCCATTCGATCGCGCAGGGCTTCGCCCTTGTCCGTCTCATCCCAGCCCTCCCTGATCGCTCCGTGGAGCTGGTGCAGCATGCGGACGTACGCGACGAAATCCGGATTCTGGAAGAACTGTCGTTCATTCATGATTCATGTGTCATCGACCAACCATTCGGCTCTTGTCGCCGCGAGGGCATCCTGCAATTCGCCCTGCGACATCGGCTCCGCGGGCACGATGTTGCCGGATCGGGTGTCGTGGTCTTTCAGCATCAATGATAATCGATCGTTCAGCGATCCGGGAATGAAGGAGCCCTCGCCGAGGCGGAAGCAAGCGAGCCTGTTGGAACCAGCGGCTCCCGGAAATACGGGCCTCAGCCGCTTCGGAACCAGGTGGGGAAGAAGGTTACGCCAGTTCGCGACGACCGACATCCCCTTTCCGTTCAGGATCACGCCCCCGCCCTCGTCCAGGTCAACGTCGGCATTCGGATCAGGAGGCACTCGGACGCCAAGCTCCCTTGAAGCTGTACCCACCACCGGCAGGCCATCATCCGCCTGCTTCATCGCCCGGAAGACTCGTGGCATCAGATTCTCTCTCGGCAACCTCAAGAACATCCTGGCCATCTTGCCCGACAGCCACGCCCAACCCGCCCGGCAATCCTGATCAGAGCGATTCCAGAAATGCCACCAGGTCGTCGATCTCACGCGGCGAGAGCTCGAGACCACGGGGGTGGTGCTCCGCGGCGAAGACGTCGCGGAGCGAGCGGGCGCGGCCATCGTGGAGGAAAGCGTCGCGGCGGCCGACGGCTCGGAGCGACGGCGGGTTGAACTCGCGATTGCCGGCCTCGTCGGCGAGGCCGACGTCGTACTTCCGGGGCGTGGTGTAAGTGGGCGGCTCGTGGCAGCTCGCGCACTTCCGCGCGGTGAAGACCCCGCGACCACGGGTGATGGCGTCCGGGATCGCCTTCGCCAGCCCCGGCGACGGGGGTTCGAGCGCGGCGAGATAGGCGGTCAGGTCGGCGACCTGATCGTCCGAAGGCTTTGTCCCGCGCATCGTCGTGAGGATCGACTTGCGCACCTGGTCGTCGAGCCGGGCCATCGAGGCGGTCCAGGTCCACGGGCCGGTCGTCGCCACGCCCAGCAGGCTCGGCACCTGCTTGGGCGCCCCATACGAGCCATCGCCGAGCGTGTCGCACGCGAGGCCGTTCGTGTGCCCGTCGGTGTGGCAGCTCTGGCAGCTCATCCAGCCATCGTGCGACAGCCGGGCGCTGGAAAACAGCCGCTCGCCGCGGTCGGCCGAGGTGAGCTCGGGACGCGGCCCCAGCGCGATCGTCGACGGCCGCTGACCGGTCGCCATCACGACCACCGAGATCGTGTTATCAAGTGAGTCGGCGACATAGGCAAGCACTCCATCCGGGCTGATCGCCACGGCCGACGGCCGGCGGCCCACAACGATCCGGTGCGCCCCCTCGCCCACGCCCGCGGAGAGCGCGATCTCGTCCATCCCCTCGAGCGCGACGATGACCTCGCCCCGCCGGCTGATCGCGATCGCACCCGGATCGCCCGCCGCGTAGCCAACATCCCCCAGGTCGAACAGCCGGCCGCCGTCGAGCAGCGCGGCATCCGGACCGGGCTTCAGCAGCGATTCGACCCGCAGCACCCGCAGGTGATTGCGGATCAACTGGCCCCAGTGCACGTCGTCGAACGTCGTGCGTGCCAGCCGGCTGAGGACCTGGTGGGCCACGAGCAACGTCCGCCCGTCCGGCGAGAAGACCATCCCGCGGATGTTGTGCGCTGGAAGCGTACGGAGCGACTCGAGCGCCCGGCGATAGGGATCGACGACCGCCAGCCGTCCGCCGAAGGCATCCGCCACGACGACCGGCGCGCCCCCGTCGAAGGCCGCCATCTCGCGCGGGCTGAAGGGAAGATCGAGGCTACCGGCGATCATCAGCTCGAGTCCGGCACCCTCCGGCGCCCGCGGCTTCAGGCGGACGAACGTCAGGCGCCGCGACCAGGTCGAGGCCACGACGGCCATCGAGCCGCCCTCGATCGCGACGACGCGGACCGGATCCGGCGCGACCGCAACCCGGCCGGCGACTCGCACGGATCGGTCGCGATACTCGACCAGCAGCAGCTCGCCAGCGATGCGATCGACGGCCAGCAGATGCCGGCCGTCCGGCAGCGCGACGAGGTCGGACAGGCCCCGGCCGATGTCGCATTCGGCAACCACGCGGCGATTGTCGGCGTCGACGATCGACAGGCTGCCGCTCTTGCCGTTGGCGGCGAGCACGGTCTTGCCGCCATCGACGATCGCCAGCGCGACCGGCCGGCGGAGCCGCCGGGCCAGCGAGCCCGGCCCGTCCGCGGCGGACGCGGCAGAAGCCATCATCACGAGCCCGGCCAGGCCGAGCGCGCCCATGGCCCGGAGGATCGTCGGTGGTGTCATGGTGTTTGCAGGGCCTTTCGCAGAACGGCGACGGCCTCGTTGATGAAGAGGGTGTTGAACTCGATGGATCTCGCCTTCATCTCGTCTCTCGTCAAGCGGCGCCCCGACGGCCCGGTGGACGACAGAAGCTGGCCGGCGGACGCCGGCAGCGGACGATCGGGCAGAACGCCCCGGCCGGACGACGGCGCATTCGCGGTTCCGGCGCCAGGGCCTCGTCCGCCGCCGCTCTCGAGGATTCCGGTCACCATCGACAGCGCCATGGGCCCGTCGCCGACGAGGACGATCGTCCTCATCGCGGCCTCGACGGCGGTCCGTGAGTCGGCTTGCCGAGGTGCCGCGTTGGGGACGCCGCGACGGAGGATCCTACCCAGGCTCGCTGAATCGGACCGGGTCGCCTTCCCTCCGCCCCGAGTCGGTCGACCCACGACGACGGCGCGATGATTGTCCTGGAGCACTGCGGCGAGCCACTCGGCCGAGCCCGAGGTCACGGTATCGACGAGCACCGCGATCGGCCAGCCGCGAAAGAGAGCGTCGGCATCCGCCTGGTAGGTCGTCACGCCTTTCGCCGTGCGAATTCGGCCAATCGTGCCGCGCTCGAGCAGGCTATCGGCCAGCAGCACGGCCGAATGGGCCGACTCGCCCCGGTCCTGCGACAGGTAGCGCAGGTCGAGCACCAGGGCGCGAAGGCCGAGGCTCTCCATCCGGCCGGCCAGCCTGCGGAGCTCGTGCGGCGTGCTGCCGGTGAGCTCGGTGATCCGCAGATAGCCGATGGGCTCCGGCCCGTCGAGCCGGAGTTGCCAGTCGCCGGGCTTGTTCTCGCGGATGCCGGTGATCGTGGTGCGAGCCAGCGCCTCGCGCCTCAGCCGGATCGTCCGGGACGCGGCGTCCTTCGGCCCGCGGAGCAAGAGCGTCACCTCGGTCCCCTCGTCGCCGCGGAGGCGGTCGACGACCTCGCGCAGCGACAGGCCCCTTGTCGAAGTCCCGTCGATCGCCTCGATGACGGTATCGGCCGCGATCCCTGCTCGACCCGCCGGGCCGCCCGGAAAGATCTCGGCCATCACGGGGCCGGCCTTCTCATCCATGCGCAACGCGATTTGAAGACCGACATACCGGTTGCCGGCCATCTGCTCGGCGACCCTTGCCTCCCTGGCGGTCATCACCTCAGCGCCGCCGGAAACGTCGGCGAGCAGCCCCTCGAACAGGGCCTCCTCGAGCGTCTGGGCCCTGAGCGGCCGCGAGGCTGCCCTCGGCCAGACATCCCTGAGCAACCCATCAAGCTGCTCGACGGTCGTGATCGCCGAGACCTTTCGGCCCAGCCCCAGCGGCTCGGCCACGCCGGCCGCGCGATACAGCGACTTGATCCCTGAGAGGACCATCTGCTGCCGCACCGGCGGATCGACGTGGTGCTCGAGCACGGCGTCGGTGATCGCCTGCACGCGACGCGCGAACCCGGCCGGCATGGCGGGGACCGAGATTGAGGCGACGCTCGTCCGGCCCTTCATCGATGTGTCGTCAGCGCCCGCGGCCGGAACGACGCACAGGGCGAACAGACCGAGCAAGGCATTCGCGGCGCATCTCATCATAACGCCCCCCATTCCGTACCCTCGAGGTGCACGGGGTCATCCGACTCGCATGGACGCGAGTTTACTGCATATGCAGCCGATTTGTCACTCCCGCACATGCGCGGCATGAGTCGAAATGCTACTTCCGCGTCAGCCAGACCTCCGCCACCTGGCAGCCGCGGCCGTTGCCGGCGCGGCCGGGCTCGGCCGTCCAGGTCAGGTCGAGCGTGCCGTCCGCGGTCGCCGTGCGGGGGACGTCGAACTCGACGGGCGTCATGTCGCGCGGCTTGAGCAAATACGGATGGATCTCGGTCGAGCCGTCGGCCTCCAGGCGCACCCGCACCTGGAACATGTCGCCGGTGTAGACCACGCGCACCCGATACGCGGCCCCTGGATCGAGGCCGTCATAATGCAGCCGGAGCGGCTTGCCGAACAGCGTGCCGGCGTGGCGGCACCAGCTCCGGCGCCAGCCTGGGTCCTGGTCGAAGGCCGTCATCGGCCCGCGCAGCGACGCGGGGTCCTCCGCATAGGGCGGGCCCGCGACCAGGTGCGGCTGCCGCATCGGATTGCCCAGGTCGTCGTAAAAGCCCCCGGGGCCGGGGTTCGTCCAGTTGACGATCGCGTCGATCGCCCTCAGACGCTCACCTTCTGACTCCATCTTGCGGATCGCCGCGAATCGACCCTCGAGCCACTCGCGGTCGTTCAGGATCTGGTCGATCGTGTCGAGGTTCGCGCCCCGGCCCACCCCGATCGCCCGGTAGCGCGGGACGCTCAACTGCATCCGGATGCTTTGAAATAACGCCTCGCCCAGCTCGAACACCCGCGCCCGCAGGTCGGCCGCCACCGGCTCGGTGCGGGCGAGTTCGAGGATCGATTGAGCCCGCTCCATCGCGGCGAGCGAGCCGGTCGCGCGGGCCGCGCGCAGCCGGTCGAGCGCTCGCTCCTGGAGGTCGGTCTCGTGGATCAGGCGACTGCGGACATACGCGTCGTAATGGGCGCGATAGAGCGCCTGCTGGAACCGCCAGTTTGCCAGCGCCCGCGGCGAGGCCCGGCGCTCCAGCTCGCGGAACTGCTGCAGCGTCGTCTCGACCGATTCATTGGCGATCAGCGGCCCGCGCCAGTTCTGCTCGAGCGCGAACAGCCCCCGCGCGAAGCCATCCGCCTGGTCGTCGGGCAGGCCGATCAGGCATCGCGCGTACTCGCGCAGGACCTCGAGCAGGTCGGCCGACGGATCCCAGCCGAGCGCGCTCCAGACGAACTTGTTGACGTCGTCGTTGCACCCCTCGGAATAGCTGATGAAGCCAATCGTCCGATCAGCGAACGCGTGAAAGATTGCCGACTCGTCGCGCGGGCGAGGGTTGATGACCTCGCGGCCCTCAGTGAGCGCATACGCCACGTCCCAGTTGGGCACCGGATACTGGCACCGCAGGCTATGGGTGATGTCGGGATAATCCCGGATCGGGTACTTCGCCGGGATCGCCGCACGCAGCTCGGGCAGGCTGATGCGAACCTGCGGCCCGAACACGACACCGGCGAGCCACGCTGGCTCGGTCTTCACGATCGCCACAAATTCCCTGAGCCAATCATCCGAGAAGCTCTGCGGCGAGACCCACATC
>JAKAUH010000931.1 GCA_021818605.1 Planctomycetota bacterium | reverse complement strand
ATCGGGCCCGAATTTCGCCATGATCTTTCCGTGCGAACAGGGAGCCGGCTTGTGATCGAGCGACTGGGCCGGCAGGATATCACCGGCGTCGACCGATGCCGCTACCCGGCGTCGCCAGTGAAAGACCGGCGGGCGGTTGGTGAACTGGACCCAGATCGAGCTCAGCACTCAGGAGCATCCGGCATGAAGTTTCGCGCAATGATCGGCCTGCTGGCGTTGACGGTATTCGCCGCGGGCTCGGCCGCCCTCGGTGCCGAGGAGCCAGGCGGGGCAAAGCCGGGATCGTGGTTGGCCCTCATCCTGCTGCTGGCGCCGCTCGCGGTCATGGCGTGGATCGTGTTGTTCCTGCGGCGCTCGGCCGCGAAACAAAGGGTGGTCATGGACACGAGCCTGGCTCACATCACGCGGATGGAGCAGAAATCCGACCGGATGATCGAGCTGCTCGAGTCGATCGACCACAAGCTGGGGCAGAGGAACTACTGGGAGAGCGCCGACGCCCGTCCGCCAGGAGCCTGAGATCGGCCGCGGTGGGAAGCACCAGGAACGAACTTGCAATCCTTCCTCAAGGCAACCCGAGCCTCGGCATCGAGCGGAGGGCGATCCCCAGCGCGATCCAGTTGAATCCGCGGAACAGCAGGTTAATCCCCACGAACAGGCCGATCACCCAGAGGGCCGATGCCGGCCACTCGTACCAGATCAGCACGCCGAGGATCACGTCCACGACCCCGCCGACCAGCGACCAGCCCCAGGCGGCGAATCGATAGCTCAGGGCCGCGACGATCTTGAAGATCCCGCTGACCATCAGGAAGCACGCCGCCAGCAGCGTCAGCGCGGCCAGGGCTCCGACCGGCGCCCGGAGGAAGATCAGGCCCACGACGATCGACAGCACGCCCGAGAGCAGGTGCAGGAAGATGCCGCTCCAGCCGCGGCACCAGAAGGCGCCGGCCGCCTCGCCCACACCGCCGATCAGGAGCAGCAGGCCGATCGCCACGGCCGCGGCCAGCGAGGCGATCACCAGCGATCCCAGCGCGACCGTCCCCAGGACGACCAGCAAAACTCCCAGGATCACGAACCAGAACCAGTTGCCCCGCAGAGCATCGAGCTCGTGGCGCAGCTCCCGGCGCAGCGCGGGTGTCAGCGGGCGTCCATCAATGTCAAGGCTCATGGTCGAGGCCCTCGCCGGGTGATCGATCCCGAAATCCTATCAACATTCCGCCCACAAGACATCAAGGTGCTTCCGCCTGCGAAGGTCGGGCCAATCCGTTCCTGGAGGGCGGATGGACGACGATTCTCGACGGTGCCCGGCCGCTGGTCAGGCGAGAATCACGGCGAGGCCGCCGCCTCGCCGCCCTCGCCTCCACGCTCGCCCCCGGCTGGCTCGCCGGACGACCGGCCCGCGAGCAATGCCTCGATCCTGGCCACCAACCGGGGGAAATCGACGGGCTTGCTGTCGTACTCGTCGCAACCGGCCTGGAGGGCCTTCTCGCGATCGCCGGCCATCGCGTGCGCGGTCAGCGCGATGACGGGTAGGGTGCGGCCGCGCGGGTCGGAGCGAATGCGGCGAACGACCTCCCAGCCGTCCAGCTCGGGCAGGCTCATGTCGAGCAGGACCAGGTCATAATCGCCCCGCAGCGCCATCGACAGCCCCTGCTGGCCGTCGATCGCGATCGAGACCTCATAGCCTTTTCGGCTGAGGCGCCGCGACAGCATGTCGCGGTTCATCTCATTGTCTTCGACCAGCAGGATCCGCGGCATGCGCGTCGGCCTCCACCTCGGGGTTGGAGTGAATGTCGCGGGACGGATGCGGCGACCCGTTGCCCGCCGCCGCGGGCCGGCGGCGACGCGCGTGCGCGGCCACCTCGAGGCGGATCCGTTGCTGGAGCTCGCGCCGCGAGGTCGAGCCCTTTTCGAGGATGCCGCAGGCCCGACCTTGCAGCCAGTCGCGCTCGCGGCCGGACAGGTCCTTCGCCGTCACCACGAGGATCGGGATCGACCGCCGCGAATCGTCGCGGCCCAGCTCCTCGGCGAAGCGGAAGCCGTCGAGCTCGGGCATCATCAGGTCCAGGATGATCAGGTCGGGGCTCTTCGTCTCGACCTGATCCAGTCCCTGGCGGCCGTCTTTCGCCTCGACCACTGACCAGCCGGCGGATTCGAGCACCTGGCGGACGAGCTGCCGGCAATCCTCGTCGTCGTCCACCACCAGCGCGGTCCCGACGGGACGATGGCGTTTGAGTACCTCGGCCAGCCGGCGGCGGTCGATCGGCTTGGTGAGATAGTCGGCCGCGCCCAGCGAAAATGCCAGGTTCCGGTCGTCGACGATCGTCACCATGACGACGGGGATCTCCGTCAGCTCGGGGTCGGCCTTGAGCGCCCCCAGGACCGACCAGCCGTCAATCCGGGGCATCATCACGTCCAGGGTGATCAGGTCGGGGCGGAGCTTGCGGGCGAGCTCCAGGCCCTCGGCGCCGCCGGAAGCATAGCTGACGCAATAACCCTCCTTCTCGACGGCGCGCCGCACAAGGTCGCGGACGTTTGCGTCGTCGTCAATCACGAGCACCCCGCCG
>JAKAUH010000839.1 GCA_021818605.1 Planctomycetota bacterium | reverse complement strand
CCAGCTGCAGCGCGCTGTAGGTGCGCGAGCCGTAGACGATCCTCTCGGGGAACTGCGCCTTGGTGTACTCGCGCAGCCCGATCACCGAGAAGCGCGCGATCTGGTGGTCCGCCAGGCGCGCCAGCATGGCCATGCCGGCGACCAGCCAGAGCGAGCGGTGCGGGAAGTCGCCGACCGGGTGCGTCGCCGCGAAGTAGCGGAAGAAGTGGCCCTCCTTCGCCGAGGCATACGGGATGCGGCTGTAGCCCAGCACGGCCGCGAACGTCGAGGCGACGGCCGTCCAGATGATCAGGCCCGTGACGATGCTCGCGGCGTGCGGGCCCTGCGTGCGCTCGATCAGGTCGCTGACGACCCGCCGCGATTCGAGGGCCTCGCGCCAGGGCACCACGCCGATCACGCCGACGTTCATGACCAGGTAGATGACGCTGATGGCGATCGTCGAGATCAGGATCGATCGGGGCAGGGTGCGCGCCGGCTCGGACACCTCGTCGCCCAGGTAGCAGATCTGGTAATAGCCCAGGAAGTCGTACATGGCGATGCCCAGCGCGGCACCAAGCTGGATTCCCCATCGTCGGTCGACTCGCCAGGCCCACTCGGGGAAGTCGAACGCGCGCGATGCGTCGAAGTGCGATAGCCCGGCAACCATGACCCAGGCCACCGAGAGCAGCATCCCGGCCCAGAGCACGACCATCAGCCGGCCCGCCGCCGCGATCCGGCGATGGGCCAGCGCCGCGATGGCCCCCAGGATCCCGATGGCCGCCACCTGGCCCCAGGCGACGCGCCCTCCATCCTGGCCGACGAGATTCCCCCAGCTCCACGCGGGCTGGTCGAGCGATGGGAAGAAGTAGCCGAGGTACTGTGCCACTCCGATGGCGCCTGTGGCGACCTCGAGCGGGCCGCTGAAGAGGAACTGCCAGACGAAGAGGAACTTGAGCAAGCGGCCGGCGCGGTTCTCGCCGAAGACGGTGTGGTAGAAGTGATACGTCCCGCCCGAGCCCGGGAACGCCGCGGCGAGCTCGCTCCAGACCATCCCGTCGCAGACCGCGACCAGGCCGCCGAGGATCCAGCCGAGCATCGCCTGCGGCCCGAGCATCGTACCCAGGAGCGCCGGGATCGTGATGAACGGGCCGATCCCGACCATCATCGACATGTTCAGGCTGACCGCCTGGAGCAGTCCCAGCCGACGCTGCAACATCGCGACCGTCCTCCGCCACCAGGAACGCCCATCGGGCACGAAGGACGTCGACTCGATGAGCGGCGGAGCCCGCGGTAAAGGACTCGCTCGCGGACGTGGCGAGTCCCCAGCCCGAACTCATCAGCACAACCGCGTCATGACCAGCGAGGCATTCTGCCCACCAAAGCCGAAGCTGTTCGAAAGCGCGGTAAGTAGGGGCATCTCGCGCGACGTGTTGGGCACGTAATCGAGGTCGCAGTCGGGGTCGGGCGTCGCCAGGTTGATCGTCGGCGGCACGACCCCGCGCTCGAGGGAGAGCGCGGTCGCCGCGGCCTCGACGGCCCCCGACGCCCCGATCAGATGGCCGATCATCGACTTCTGCGAGCTCATCGGGATCGACCCGGCGCGATGACCGAAGACGCGCTTGACAGCCACGGTCTCCATCAGGTCGTTGAGCCGGGTGCTGGTGCCGTGGGCGTTGATGTAGTCGATGTCGGCCGGGTCGATCCGGGCCTCGCGCAGCGCGGCCGACATCGACAGCGCGGCGCCGCGGCCCTCGGGCTCGGGGCGGGTGATGCCAAAGGCGTCGAACGAGCTGCCGTAGCCGGTGACCTCGGCGTAGATCCGGGCCCCGCGGCGCCGGGCCCTGTCAAAGTCCTCCAGCAGGAGAACCGCCGCACCCTCGCCGAGGACGAAGCCGTCGCGCTCGGCGTCGAACGGCCGCGAGACCTCTGCCGGTGGCCGCATCGACTGGCTGACGGCCTTCATCGCCGAATACGCCACGAGGAGCTGCGGATCCAGCCGGCTGTCGCAGCCGCCGGCCAGCATCACGTCGGCGTCGCCCCGCGCGATCAGCCGGAAGGCCTCGCCGACTGCCTGCGTTCCCGCGGCGCAGGCCGTCACAATCGTGTTATTCGGCCCCATCGCGTGGTGCAGGATCGAGATGTGCGCCGCAGCCATGTTCGGCAGGTGCTGGAGCAGCCACAGGGGGAAGATCGACTCCGATCGCGCCTGCGTGAACCGGCACATATCGAAGCTACCGTCGTCGCCCACGCTCCGCAGGATCGGCGCGACCAGCTCGCCGACGTCGATCGGCGTGATCCCCGTCCCCATGCAGACGCCGAACCGCCCAGGGTCCAGCCCGCCGGTATCCACCCCGGAATCCTCGACGGCCATCGCCGCGGCACCCACCGCGAACCGTACCGCCCGGCTCATCAGCTTCAGGTTCTTCTTGTGCTCGCCGAGATACGGTGTGACGTCGAAGTTCCTGACCTCGCCCGCGATCTTGATCTCCAGCCCGGTCGTATCAAAACTCCGGATATAGTCCACCCCGGAGCGCCCCTCGAAGATCGCGTCGCAAAAATCGCGACGGCCTATCCCATTGGGCGCAACGATGCCGATTCCGGTTACGACCACGCGGTGCATTGGTTCCCCCACGCTCAATCGTCACTCAATCACAGGTGGTCTGTGGGCTCTCGCTGGGCTTACTCCTGTCCATCCCTGACAACCCGATCCTCTCCCGCCGCCTTCCTCGCTTCTATCCTGATCTTTTGCCGCTTCGGTTCCCGGCCGCCTCATTGTTTCCCTAAGAGCTTACCCTTCCAATATAGATTACCATTTGTCGCGACCCCTGGCAATCAATTTGAGGGAAATGGGCAACATGCGTCGGCACGGCAAGAGTACGAAGAATCCGAGCGCGGCGGCACGTCGAAGTCTCAGGCCGGCTCCGTGTAGGATGGATATCGGCCATCGGGGCGGAGGAACCGAAGCAGGCGACTTTTTTGTGGGGAGGAAGAGCGAAACCATGGCACTGGCGCTGGCGACACGATCGAGTTTGATTGCCCCTTCGGCCACACTGGCGATGGGGGCCGAGGCGAAGAAGCTGAAGGCGCGGGGGATCGAGGTGCTGGACTTCGCCCTGGGCGAGCCCGACTTCGACACGCCGGCCAACATCCAGCAGGCGGCGATCCGCGCGATGCAGTTGGGGCAGACACATTACACGCCCCCGGCGGGCATCTCCGAACTGCGGTCGGCGGTCGCCGAGCTCTACACGAGGCAGCATGGCCTCGCCACCGACGCTGCCCAGGTGGTGATCTCCAACGGGGCGAAGCACTCGATTCACAACGCCTTGATGGCGGTCTGCGGTCCCGGCGACGAGGTCATCATCCCGGCGCCGTACTGGGTCAGCTACTCGGACCTGGTCAAGCTGACCGGCGCCGAGCCTGTCATCCTCGCAACGCCGGAGGAGAGCGGGTTCAAACTGACGCCCGAGCAGTTCCTCGCCGCGGTAACGCGTCGCACCCGGCTCCTGATGATCAACAGCCCGTCGAACCCGACCGGCGTGGTCTACAGCCGGGACGAGCTGGCCGCGCTGGCGGACGCGGTGCTGACGACCGACGTGGGCGTGCTCTCGGACGAGATCTACGAGCAACTCACCTATGGCGACGCGCGCGCAACCTGCTTCGCCACGCTTCGGCCGGAGCTGGCCGATCGGACGATCACGATCTCGGGCGTCAGCAAGACCTACGCCATGACCGGCTGGCGGATCGGATGGGCGGTCGCGCCGGTCTCGGTCGCGAAGTTCATGGGGGACCTCCAGAGCCAGGAGACCTCGAATCCCTGCTCGATCAGCCAGTGGGCGGCCCTCGAGGCGATCACCGGTCCGCAGGATTCGGTCGCCGTGATGAAGGCCGAGTTCCAGAAGCGCCGACAGTACGTCCTGGAACGGATCAAGGGGTTACCCGACGTCACCTGCCTGCCGCCTGGAGGCGCCTTCTACGCCTTCATGAACGTGTCGGCGCATTTCGGCCGGACGATCCGCGGGCGGCCGATCAAGAACTCGACCGATTTCTGCATGGCGGCGCTGAGCGAGGCGAGCGTGGCGCTGGTGATGGGATCGGCCTTCGGCGCCGAAGGCTATGCCCGGATGTCGTTTGCCACCGATCTGAAGACGCTCGAAAAGGGCTTCGACGCGCTCGAGAAGTTCCTGGCCGCCTGATCGACGCGACGCGGCGAGGCTTTCCGGGCCTGACGCAATGGGGACTGGCGCCAGGTCTTCGAGGTGCCTGTCCCCATTGCGTCAGAGCTTCGATCGCCAGGTCGGCTTGTGGAAAGGCGGGGGATGGGATAAGGTGCCCTTCCCCACGTCTGTATCACCTCCGCGCCCGGTTTTTTCGATCATAATGGAAAAGGGCGCGCCGCTGTCGCATCCTCCCTGGCTCTTACGCGGGAGTGCGGCCTCATGACGGTCGGGCGACGAACCTGGCTCGTGATGGTCCTGGCCGTCGGCCTGACCGGCTGCCGGGCCGCCGGCACCGGCTCACTGGCGCCGCGATCCCGGCCGTCGCTGGCGCACAAGGCCTTCGACCTCGATGCCTTCGTCGCCGAGCACAACCGCAATGCCGAGAGCATCCAGTCGCTCGAAGCGCGGTCGTCGGTCCTGGTGAACAATCGTGTGAGTGCCGGCCTTGACGGCAGGCTCGCGATGGAGCGGCCGCGGAATTTCAAGCTCGATCTCAGCCTCATGGGTGATACCAAGGCCGACATCGGGTCGAACGACGACGAGTTCTGGTTCTGGTACTCCAACCGGGAGGACCGTACGATCTACTGGTGCAGGTATGCCGACGTCCCGTCCAGCACGCTTCCGGTGACGTTTCAGCCCGACTGGATCCTCGAGGCGATGGGATTGCAGATGATCACGCCCGGTGAGGCAGCGCAGATCCGGGTTCGCGACGGCGTCGAGCCGGGCACCAGTATTCTCAGTTTCCCGGTCATCCGCGACCGGGGCGAACCCTACTCGCGCGAGCTGATCGTGGGGAACACGGATCACCGCGTCAAGCGGCTGATCATTTTCAGCGAGCGGCCGCGGGAGCCCATCGCCGTGGCAATACCCGACAAGTACGCCGCGTATTCCTTGTCCGCGCCGGTCGCTCTGAGCGGTCGCGACGTCGACGCAAGCGCAGCGACAGACCGGGTCGCGAAGTCGTACCTGCCGCAGGAGCTCAAGCTCGAGTGGAGGCGCGACCGGCTCACGTTGAATGTGACCCTCAAGGAAGTGAAGCTCAACCAGTTCAACCACAGGCGGAGCGCGGATCTGTTCGTGGAACCAGTGAGGCCGGGCTACAAGCGGCGCAATCTGGCCGATCTCAGCCACGGCGGCCGTCCTAGCAGGCGGATGACGACGCGCGAGAGCCTGCCGAATTCGGATCCCGATGACGGCATCCGCCTGGGAAATCCGACGCCGGAGAGCGAGGACGAACCGCCGGCCCCCCGGGTGAGTATGCGGTCCCGCCGGACTCGCCCACCGTCACCGTCGCCGTCGTCGTCATCGTCGTCATCGTCATCGTCATCGTCGACCGACAGCACGCCGCTGCCGACGTTAGACGACCTGATCGGCATGCCGACGCCTCATCCGCCATCGGCGGGCATCGAACAGGCACCGATGTTCTCGCCAGGGCCGAGCGCAGCGATGAGCCGCGAGCAGTAGCGGCGGGGTCGATCGAGCGGCCGTTGGCCTGACCCCGCCCGCGGATGCCAGGGACGAGAACCCGCCGCTCAGCTCGCGCTGCGGTGCTCCTCGGCCGTCTCACGCAGGCGCTTCCGCGCCTTGGCCAGGATGGGTCCCACCGAGTTCTCCGGGATGCCGAGCTTCTTGCCGATCTGGCGATAGTTCTGAAACTCGAGGTGATAGAGCCGCACGACCTCCGCCTCACGCGGCGGTAGATCCTCGAGCATCCGCTCAACCTCCTCGGCGGCGGCGATCGGCTCGGCTCCGTCGGTGTCACCGTTTTCGACGGCGGCCCGGTGCGCGTGGGTGTGACCTAGCTCCTCCTCGCGGTGCCGGCGGATCAAGTCCTTGACGCAGATCCGCCGCGCGATCACCGTCAGATAGGTCGGCAGCGAGCTATTCCCCTTGAACCGCCGCAGGACGGCATAATCCTCGTCCACGATCTTCAGGAAGATCTCGGCGGCGATGTCCTCGATGTCCTCGTTGGAGAGCACCCGGCTCCGCGCATGGGCCGCGTGATGAATCACGTGGTAGATCAGCCCCATGTAGCGGTCGACAAAGTCGTTCCAGGCTCCGGGTTCCTTCTGCAAGCAGCGATCGATGAGATTGCGATCAATATCACGCAATGGCACGGAGCATCCTCCTCTCGGCGAGTTCGCATCACAAGAGGCGACGGAAGGTCCCCGTCCCGGAGTACGGTAGGGTTACTGTTGAATTCTATCATGAAAGACCGCTTCGGCAACTGGAAGCAGGATTCCACGAACCGAGAGCCAGTTTTGGCCCGGGTTCCGGGCGTTTCGGGCACCTACGATTTATCGGTTTGCGCCCGCCCCGGGAGGTGGTAGAATCTTCCCTGTGAACACCGTGACGGGCCGATCGGCCGGATTGCGCATTTCGAGGAGGACGGCCGTTGGACCCATCTTCGACGCCCCCGAAGATCCTGATCGCCGACGATAATCCGCAGAACGTCGAGCTGCTCGAGGCGTACCTCGGCGACTTTTCGTGTGAGATCCACACGGCACACGACGGCGAGGAGACTCTGAAGGCGGTCGACGAGTTCGCCCCCGACCTGCTCCTGCTTGATGTCATGATGCCTCGCCTCTCGGGGTTCGAGGTCTGCCGGAAGATCCGGGCCAATCCGGCGACCCGCGAGCTATTGATCCTGATGGTTACGGCGCTCAACGAGGCCGCCGACTTCGAGCGGGGCGTCCAGGCGGGCACCGACGACTTCTTGACCAAACCGGTGAACAAGGTCGAGTTGCTCTGCCGGATCCGCAGCCTGCTGCGCGTCCGGCACCTGAAGACCCAGCTCGACCGGACGCTCGCCTACCTGGCCGAGTTCGAGTCGGCCAGCCGGGCCGAGTCGCCCGAACCCTGATCGTTGACCGTTTGACCGCGCCTGCCTGCAAGAGAAAGCTCCCTCCGATGTCGTCCGACGGCCATGTTGTCCTCAAGTCCCGCCGAGCCCGGCCGTTCTTCGCGCGGCACCCCTGGGTCTTCGATACCTCGATCCACCGAATCGAGGGCGACCCTCAACCTGGCGACGAGGTGATTGTCCAGTCGGCCGAGGGGAAATTCGTCGCCCGCGGGCTGTTCAACCCCGGCAGCACGATCCGGGTGCGGCTCTATCGCTGGGACGAGGGCCCGCTCGACGAGGCGTTCTGGGCCAGGCGGCTGGATTCGGCCATCCGCCTGAGAGAGGGGTTGCCCAGAGACACTGCCGACGCGCCGTCGGCGGCCCGGCTGGTCTTCAGCGAATCCGACGGGATCTCGGGCCTGACCGTCGATCGCTACGACCGCTGGCTCGTCGCGCAGTTCACCAGCCTGGCATTGCACGCACGGCGGGAGGAGATCCTTCGCCTGCTGGCCGAGCGCACCGGCGCCTCGGGAATTGTCGCCCGCACCGAACGAGGCATCGCCTCACGCGAGGGGCTGAAGGCCGGCGAGGAGGACGTCGTCGGCTCGATCCCGGATGGACCGGTCGAGATCCACGAGCACGGACTGCGCTACCAGGTCGACCTGCGTACCGGTCAGAAGACGGGATTCTACCTCGATCAGCGCGAGAACCGTCTGGCGGTCGCCTCCTACGCGGCGAGCCGGCGGGTGCTCGACCTGTTCTGTTTCACCGGTGCGTTCTCGCTGAACGTCCTGCGCCACGGAGGCGCCTCCGAGGTGCTTGGCGTGGACAGCTCGGCCGCGGCCATCGAGCGGGCTCGCGAGCACGCCGCACTCAACGGCATCACCGGGGCGGCATTCGAGGCGGGCGATGTGCTCGAAGTTGTCGACCGCCTCCGCAGCGAGGGGCAGCAGTTCGGCATGGTCATCTGCGACCCGCCCAAGTACGCCCGGCAGGCCAGGGACGTCGAGAATGCGCTCAAGGGCTATCTCCGACTGAACCTCGATGCGCTCGACGTCCTGGCACCCGACGGAATCCTCGTCACCTGCTCGTGCTCGGGCCTGGTCGGCCGCGACCTGTTTCTCGACATGCTCGGCCAGGTGGCCGAGCAGTCGCGGCGGCCGATCCAGATCCTCGACCAGCGCGGGCAGGCGCCCGACCACCCGGTTTCGGCGAGCTGCCTGGAGACCGAGTATTTGAAGTGCATGATCTGCCGGGTCGAATGACCGCGGGCTGAGAGATCACTGCCCTGGCGCAGTCCTGGTGTCAGAGCGATCTCCCGCGGATTTCTTCATCCGCTGGAGTTCGTCCTGGAGCTCCCTGAGCCGCTTCTCGATCTGGTCGATCCGGCGCGAATCGGCGGCGGCTCCTAATCTTGAAGGCTGCTTCTCCTTGCCCTGTTTCTCGGGGTCGGGCTTGTATTCGGCCGTCACCGCGACCGAGATCTCGCGGGCCTTCCGCTCGCCTGATGGCTTCGTGGTCGTTTTCCCCGTTTCCGGCGAGCTGCGCGTGATTGTCACGGGCCTCGTGACGACGTAATGCATGACCGTCTTGCCAGGCGGCCTGGCGGTCCACGAGATCACCGGCGTCTCGCCGGGTTCGCCGCCCAGCTCACGAATCCTCGCCTGGGCGGCCTCCAGCTTCTTCATGGACGACTCGATGCCGGCCCTCAACTCCTGGACCTCTTTCTGGGCCTTGTGAAGCTGGGCGATGTCCACGGCCGAGACCACGTTTGCCCTCACGTGGATCTCCGCCAGTCTGGCCTTTTCCTTGACCTCCTGAGTCAACGGCAGGTCCAGCTTCATCGATTTGACCACGATGTGATGACCGTCGCCGCCGTGGGTTTTCTTCTGCTTGAGGTCGTCGCGGAGCTTTTCGAGATCCTCGACCCGCACCCGCCCGGCGCCGGAGGACCCGGGGTTCTTATTCAGATCGGCGATGAGCTTCTCCAGCTTGCCGATCACGTCGTCGAGCGGACCCGATAACTCGATCGTGGTGTCGCGCGGGGCAATCAGGGTGTTTCCGGACAACAGGATCTTCCCATCGGGGGCGAATTCGGCGTCCCGGGCGATGATCGCCATGTCGCCGGATTCGATGCGAAGCTGCCCGGGCTCGCCCCGGCCGTCCTTCGCCTCAGCGGGCGCCTGTGCCCACGTGGCGCCGAGCGGTAAGAGGGCGACAGCAACCGCCAGCAAGCCCAGCCGGCCGGGCAGTCCCGGCGATCTTCGCGACATTCCCGTCATGATCATCGTCAGCCTCCTTTGCAGATGAGGGACCTTCCCCAGCCCACTCGCGAGGAGCGGCTCAACCGGGTCGGATCGGTGGACGAAGTCGAGTGCATCGAGGAGGGTTTCGGCGTAGGATCGCGCGGCATCGGGAAACGCCCAGACGACCCAGGCGTCGCAGCAGCGTTCCTCGGCATCGCGGAGCGACTGGCGGATCCAGCCCAGCAGCGGATGCCACCAGTACAGGCAGGTCACCAGCACCTCGAGGAACCGGACGAGATGATCCCCACGCCGCAGGTGCGCCAGCTCGTGCACGACGAGGGTCGAGCGCTTATGTTCGTCCAGGATCTTCCACAGGTCCGTCGGCAGGACCAGCAGCGGCCGGCGGCCGACCGACCAGACGAGTGGCGAGATCCTGGCCCGGACCCAGCCGATCACCGGCGCCCGTCGCATTCCGATCCGCTGCGCCAGGCCCTCGATCCATTCGCGTTCGTCGTCGTTCGCTGGTCTTGCGGCACGGAGCAATCGGTGAAACCTGACCGTCCGACGGACAGTGACGAGCAGCACAGTCAGGCTGCCGATGATCCACGCCGCAGCGGTCCATCGCCGCCAGTCGATCGGCCTCGCGGCGGGAGCCGAAGCCTCGGTCGGGGCGAGCATCACCTGTTCCCCGGCGGTCTGCGCCGGCCCGGTGGTGTCTCGCACGGCAGCCACTTCCAGATCGTCAGCCTCGACTGTAACGACCTGAAGTTCGGTGGTGTCGGCGGCCGGCACGGTCTTCGAGGCCGGCCAGGGGATCGGCACCTGGTAGAGCGGCGGCGTGATCAGCTTGATCAGCACGAGCAGCCAGAGCCCGTGCAGGATCGCCGGCCGGCGCTCGAGCGGCCGCGACAGGCACGCGACCAGGAGCGCCAGGACCGACGAGGCGGCGGCGTTGCTCAGCATGGCCTGCAAGAATACGTCCACGGTCGACCTCCCGTCGGGGCGCAGGAATCGCACTGGCGCCCGCACCGCTCGATGCGCATCACTTCCGCTTCCGCCCGTCGAGACGCTCGATCAGCGCGCGCAGCTCGCGCTGCTCCTTTGCCGACAATCCCTTGCCCTCGACCAGGTGGGTCAACAGCGGCGTCATCGACCCGCCGCAGAGCGAATCCGCGACGGCGCGGAGCCGACGGCCGATCAGCTCGTCGCGGTGAACGGCCGCCCGAAACATGTGCACCGCGCCGCTCCGATCGCGCGCCACGCACCTCTTCGTCTCCAGCCGTTCCAGCAGCTTCTGCACGGTCGCATAAACCGATGTTCCGGACTGTCCATAGACCCGATCCACCAATTGCCGGATCGTCGACGGACCGGAATCCCAGAGCGCCTGGAGCACCGCCAGCTCCGCCTCGGTCACGTCCTGCTGCAAGTCACCCATGGCCAGCCCTCGCTTCAAGACAACCTGTCTGATGGAAGTCTAAGACGACTCGTCTGAGGAGTCAAGATCAGAGATTGGAGATTTCGCCCGACGGCGGGGCGACCGTCTCAGGAATGCGCGAAGGCGGCCGCGGGGAGGGTCCGCTTGATCTCGTCGATGCGGTAGCCGAGGCCGGGGCCGCGGACGGTTGACAGGTCGAGCCGTCCGCTTCGTCGCTGGAACAGTCCCGGGTGAATGACCGCCTCGGGGCGAGAGGCGTCGGGGTAGAACTGCATGCCGTTGGATTCGACGCCCATGATTGTTCCCGCATGAGCGGCGAGCAGGACGTGCGGCACCTGGGCGAGCATCGGGTTGGACAGGTCCTGGACCATCAAGGTCATGCCGTGCGCCTTCGCCCAGCAGAGGCTCAGGAGCGCGCCGGTTATGGTCTTGCAGGTCTTGAGCGCCACGCCCGACCAGCCCAGCTCGCGGCCCATCCGGACGAACCGCCAGTCGTGCGCGCTCTCGTCCATGAACAGCGGCTTGCGCGCCGAGACGCTGTGCACGTCGATCCGGTGCAATTCGAGGTCATACGGAAAAGGCTGCTCGACGTAGAGCAGCATCCCGTAGAGTCCCGGGTGCTCGTCCATCAGGCGATCGAGGATCGTGTTGACATAGGACGGGTCGCCGACCGTGCAGTTGAAGTCCGCGGTGAGCCAGTCGACCGACTCCTCAACGGCGATCCGGCCGACCTTGAGCAACCGGTCATAGTCCCAGTCGGGGTCATCGCCGCGGAGCTTGACCTTCAGGCACTTCAGCCCGTCCTGGCGGATCCAGTCACGCAGGAGGACCGGGTATCCGTCCTGCGGTTCCGAGCCGGTCAGGTCCCAGGTGTCAATCGGGTCCTTGCCGCCGACCAGGTGCCAGGCGGCGATGGTGTCGGGCCGGGGGTTCACCAGGTAGTCGCGGGGGTATTTCCCCTCGAACGACACCGCGGCATCCGCCGCCGGGGCCAGGTAGCACGCCAAATCGCGATTCATCCAGCGCTCGTCGTAGGTCTCGAAGCTCGGAACGCCGTGGAGCACACCGTAGGCGTCGTGGAGTGCCAGGTCGAAGGGCGAGTTGCACACCAGTGAAGCCAGGTGCGGGATCGGCTCGGCCCCGGCGCGAGCGGCGTTGGCATGCGTGGTCACGCCCGGCAGGATGTGCTCGAGGAAGTGGTGGCCGAGTTCCATCGGGTGTCCGGCCGGGCCGTGGCGCGTGGCCCAGGCCTGGCCGATCGCCACGCAGAGCGCCTTGAGCGCCTGGTGGCGTTCCTCATATCCGAGTTTGCTGGGCCAGACCCACTGCACCGACAGCGGCGTCTCGCCCCAGCCCTCGGCGCGCCGGCCGGTGCCGTCCTCGACGGTTATCTTGACGCGCGCACAGGTCACCTCGGTTGTCACCTCGGGGCCGAACTTCAGCGGCATCCGCGCGGTGATCGGCAGGAAGTACAGCTCGACAGCGACCGGTCGGACGTCGGTTGGCCTGGACATGGTGTTCACTGGCTCCTGGATTGCGGCTGACTCCGGCGCTCGGGAGTCGCCGCCCGGATGTAGGCGATCAGGTCGGCCAGGTCGCGCGGGGTGAGGTCCTTCTCCAGGCCCTCGGGCATCAGGGACTGCCCCGACGCGGCGATCTGCTCGATGTCGGAACGCAGCAGCACCTCGTCCTTCCCTTCCTGGCGGCGGAGCGTGACCGAGGTGGCCGACTCGCTGGTGATGATGCCGGTCAGCACGCGGCCGTCGACGGTCGCCACCGTGTAGGCCGCGTACTTCGACTCGAGGGCCCGGTTCGGGTCGAGGATCGCCGAGAGCAGGGACCCAGGCGTCCTGTCGTTGAGCGTGGCCAGGTCCGGTCCGACCTCCACGCCCTGACCGCCCAGCCGATGGCACGTGACGCACAGCTTGCGGAAGACAGCCGCGCCGGCCGCGGGATTGCCCGTCGTCCGGAGCGCCGGCTGAAAGGCGTCGATGACGGCCCGGCGCTCCTTTGACTCGCGGGCAAACAGGGCCGAGGCACGAGCCTGGAGCGCCGGATCCCGGTCGCTGAGCAACCGTTGCCGCCGCGCGGTATCCACCTCCGAGGGGGGAATCCGGTTCGCCTCGAGGGCCGACAGCAAGGCATTCCTCCAGCCTGGCCGGGCCAGGAGCGCATCCAGGATCGCCGAGCGGAGCTGCGGCGTCCGCCCGCGCCAGTCCTCGATGAGCAGCCGGGCGACTGCCGGGTCGCGGAGCCGCCCCAGTGCGTCGACGGCGGCGAGCTGGAGCGCCATCGGCGCGCGGGGACTCAGCAGCATGATCAGCCGATCGCGATCGTCGCGATCGTGCGCGGCCGAGTGGCGCAGCAAGCCCACTGCGGCCAGCCGGCTCGGCTCGTCGGCGTCGATGTCGCCCACGGCGCGGCGGGCCGATTCCCAGACCTCATCGAAGAGT
>JAKAUH010000290.1:329-13188 GCA_021818605.1 Planctomycetota bacterium | reverse complement strand
GCGAAAGTCGCGAAAGTTGGGGGCGGAGTGGCGGAAGCGGTCGCGAGTCGGAGGATCGGGCTCGCCGGGCCGATGTCGAATTATGCGGCGCCGCCGCAGCTTGTCGAGGGCGTGCCGTATCGCGACCTGGACGAGATGCACGCCTTCGCGGCGCGGTGGAGTGCCGAGCAGAGGGGGAAGTGGTTCACCACGGGGAAGCTATCGGGGTTCTGCCTGGTGATGACGCGCGATGTGTTTGACGCGATCGGCGGGCTGGATGAGCGGTTCGGGCTGGGGTTCTTCGACGATGACGACCTGGCCGAGCGGGCGCGGCGGGCGGGGTTCGCGCTGGGGGTCGCGATGGATGTGTTTGTCCATCACTTCGGCAGCCGGAGCTTTGTGGGGAACGGTGTGGATGCGGGGCAGGTGCTGGAGGAGAACGCGAAGCGGTTTGCCGAGAAGTGGGGTCGGGACGGGCTGGTGGGGCGGAGGGTAGCGTTGACGCCGTGGGCGAACGGCGTTGGGGGATATGTAGAGGGTGGAGGCTTGCCCCGCGGAAAAAGGGGACAGGCACCCGGCCTCGGGTCGTCGGAGGTGGTGGCGGATGGCGAGGGGGCCGGGAGCCAGTCCCCTTTTTCCTTTGCCTCGACGGTGGGCGAGGCTGTAGGCGGCGCTGGTTTTCCTCGCCCCTCGCCCCTAACCCCTCGCCCCTGTCGCGTGACCCTGACGATGATCGTGCGGGATGAGGAGAGGAACCTGGCGAAGTGCCTGGAGTCGGTGCGGGGAATCTTTGACGAGATCGTGGTGGTCGATACGGGGAGCGTTGATCGGACGGTTGAGATCGCGCGATCGTTCGGGGCGCGGGTGTTTGATTTTGTCTGGGTCGATGACTTCGCCGCGGCGAGGAATGCGGCGCTGGCGCGCGCGACCGGGGATTACGCGTTCTGGCTCGATGCCGATGATGTGGTCGAGCCGGGCGAGCGTGAAAAGCTGATGGCGCTGCTGGCGGGGCTGGAATCGCCGGCGGCTTACGTGGTGAAGTGCGCGTGTGACCCGGGCGAGGATGGGAGCGGCGGCGAGACGGTGGTCGATCATATCCGGCTGTTCCCGCTCGGCCAGGCGATCCGGTGGACGTATCGCGTGCACGAGCAGATCCTGCCGGCGCTGCGGCGGGTGGGGGTGCCGGTGAAGTGGTCGGGGGTGACGGTACGGCACACGGGGTATTCCAACCGCGCGGTCCGGGCGCGGAAGCTGGCGCGCGACTCGCGGATCCTCGCGGGCGAGTTGGAGGAGCGGCCGGGGGATCCGTTTGTGCTGTTCAACCTGGGCGCGATCGCGATCGAGCGGCAGGCGTGGCGCGAGGCGCTGGAACACCTGCGGCGGAGCCTGGCGGGCTCGGCGCCGAGCGATTCCATCACGAGGAAGCTGTATGCCCTGATCGCCCGCTCGCACCAGATGCTCGGCGAGCCGGGCGAGGCCCTGGCGGCGTGCGCGGCCGGGCTGGAGGCGGATCCGGACGACGCCGAGCTGATGTTTCGCGAGGCGGTCGTCCGCCGGCAGACGGGCGACGCCGAGGGAGCCCGCAAGTGCTGGGAGCGGATCCTGACTCTCAGCCGGCCCGAGAAGTTCGCCAGCGTCGATCAGGGGATCTACGGCCATCTCACCCGGCGGAACCTGGCGGCGCTGGCCGCCGAGCGGGGCGACCACGAGGAAGAGGAACGGTTCTGGCGCGCGGTGCTCGACGAGTGCCCCGGCGATCGCGAGGCGACGAGCCGGTTGAGAGGTCCGGCTCTAACCGCGAAAATATGAATTCCTTGGATGGGACCGTGGTGCGGCTCTGGCGCGCGGTGCTCGCCGACTGCCCAGGCGACCGCCGTATGAGGGTTTCGGAATTAACCGCGAAAAACACGAAAAACGCGAAAAGGTATCAGTAAACAAGAAAGAGGCGATGGACCCATGGTCCGTCGGGTCGATCACCCTCTGTTTCGCGTTTTTCGCGTTTTTCGCGGTTCCACTCTTCGAGTGATCGCCGTTGGCTCGTGGTGGTATCCAGCGAGGACTCGCAATCTTTTGGGATGCCGAGGAGGCGACCGCATGAAGGGCGGCCGGTTATTGTTCGCCTCGATCCATTCGTATCTGGACCCTTCCAGCGGGGCTGCGCTGGCGACTCGCGAGCTGCTCGAGCTGCTGGCGGCCCGGGGGTGGGACTGCCGCGCGCTTTGCTGCGGGATCCTCGATTATCAGCGCGATACGGCGATTGACGAGCTGCTCACGATCACGGAGTTCGACGGTGTTGCAAGGCGGGCGCGGGCTTCGCTCGGTGGCGGCAGGTCGGCCGAGGTGGTCGACCTGACGGTGAATGGCGTGCGGGTGACGATGCTGCCGACGGAGTCGAGCCGGGCCGAGCGATCGCCGAACCCCGGGGAGGGTGATGCATTCCTCGACCTGGCCGGCCAGGTGCTGCGGCGGTTCCGGCCCGACGTGATGCTGACCTACGGCGGGCATCCGGTCAGCCTGGAGTTGATGCGCCGGGCTCGCGCCGGCGGAACGCCGGTGGTGTTCCACCTGCATAACTTCGGCTACAGCGACCGGAGCGCGTTCGCCCACGCGACGGCCGTGCTGTTTCCCTCCGAGTATTCGCGCCGCGACCATTCGCGGCGGCTGGGGATCGACGGGCCGGCGATCCCGTATCCGGTGCGGCTGGACCGGGTGATTGCCGAGAACCGCGAGCCGAGGTATGTGACCTTCGTGAACCCGCAGCCTGAGAAGGGTGCGGCCGTGTTCGCGCGGATTGCGCTCGAGCTGGGACAGAAGCGGCCGGAGATTCCCCTTTTGGTGGTCGAGGGACGGGGCACGTCGGACGGGCTGGCGAACGTGCCGCTGGACCTGTCGGGCCTGACGAACCTGCACCGGATGGCCAATACGCCGGATCCTCGGGATTTCTACCGGGTCAGCCGGGTGGTGTTGATGCCGTCGCTGTGGCGCGAGTCGCTGGGGCGAGTGGCCGTGGAGGCGATGGCCAATGGGATTCCGGTGATCGCCAGCGACCGGGGGGCGCTGCCCGAGACGATGGGCGATGCCGGGTTCGTGCTGACGATCCCCGAGCGAGCCTCGTCGTCCGGGCCGCCGGTGCCCGGCCCGCGCGAGGTGGCGCCCTGGTTGGCGATCATCGAGCGGCTGTGGGATGACCCGGCGTTCGAGGCAAGGCATCGGGTGCTGGCGCTCGCCGAGTCGCGGCGGTGGGACGTGGACTCGATCGTGCCGCGTTATGAGGCGTTTCTTGGAGAGATCTCGGCCGCGCGGGCGTTCGGCCGATGAGAGATCGCGGGACGGGAGGATGACAGCGGCCTCGGAGACCTCGAGCCGGTCTTCGTTTCGTTATTATCGAGACTTCTCGCGACATGCCACCGCCAATCGGCCCAAATGGGCCGCCACAAATCAGCCCTGGGCATCGCCCTTGGAACCGGCTGCGCTTCCCGGATACTCTCATGTTCAGCCGCCGGGCTCGGCGACGAGCAGGGCGACGGGAAGATTGGCGAAGAGGTCGGCGGCGGCCAGCGAGGCCTGGTCGTCACGCAGTTCGGCGGTGAAGGTCCGGCCGGTGAAGACGTCGCGCCAGCGGGGGTTCGGATCGAGTCCGGCCAGGCTCAGCCGGGTGTCCCGCCAGGCGTTGCCGATCGGCGGCCGGTCGGGGTTGGAGGTGAGGCCGGCGACCAGGCGCGGAACGGCCGCGATGGCGGCGGACTGGCCGTCGCGGCGGGCGAAGGCGAACAGGTTGCCGGCCTTCGCGCCCCTGGCGGCCAGCGGCAGGTACTCGCCGGCGGTGAACAACCCGGGGTGGTCGCGACGGTAGACGAGTGCCCGGTGGGTCATATACAGCTTGATCCGGCCGTCCTCCTTGGCGGCCAGGAGCCTGTCCGCCAGCCCGGCGAGGTCGCCGCCGGACGCCTCGACGGCCGATCGGATGTCCTGGAGCATCCGGCAGCGGAGTTCGTAGTCCACCGGGCGTCGGTTGTCCGGGTCCACGAGGCTAAAGTCCCAGAGCTCGGTCCCCTGGTAGGTGTCCGGCACGCCGGGCGAGGCGAGCTTTAGCAGCGTCTGCGCCAGCGAGTTGTACAGCCCATATCCCGCAACCCGGCGAGCGAAGGCGCGGAAGTCGTCGAGGAACTCGCGGTTGGATGCCTCGTCGAGAATGCGGCTGACGAAGTCGGTGACGGCCTCGTCGTACTCGGCATTCGGGTTGATCCAGCTCGTGTGCACCTTGGCCTCGTGCATCGCCTTGAGCATGTACTCGCGAATCCGGCCGGCGAATTTTTCGCGGGCGCCGTCGGGTCCGCTCGGGGCCTGGCCGTCGCGGAGGAGGAGCTCGAGCGGCCAGGCGCCGATGAGCGTCTGGTAGAGCAAATACTCCTCGTTGGCGTCGGGGATGGCCTGTTCGTCCTCGCCGCGGGCCTTGCGGTTGGGCTCGTTGAGCCGGCACCACCGCGCCACGGCGGCCCACCACTCATCGGCCATCTCGGAGAGGACGTTGATCCGCGCGCGGACGTCCTCGCTCCGCTTGGTGTCGTGGGTCGATAGCGGCGAGAGGGCATACGGCCAGCGGGCCTGGCGGGTGCGGTTGTACTCGTGCACGGTCTCGGGGCGGGCGCCGAACCGGCCCGGCTCGCCGCCGACCTCGTTGAGCGACACCAGGCGGTTGTAGACGTAGAACGCGGTGTCCTCGACCCCCTTGGCGGTCACGGGCGCCGTCACCTGCTGGAACTTGCCGGCGAACCGCTGCTGCTCGGCGCGGTCGACCTCGGTGAACAGTTCGGGCGATTCCAGGAAGAGCATGTCGCGGATAAATCGGAACACCCGTCGGCTCAACAGCGGACTGCGGGCCGTGGCGCGGCGCACGGCGATCTCGATGTACCGGCGGTCGGCCTCGCGAAGCCCTCCATCGGCGATATATGAACGATACACCGGGAACGCGGCGATCACCGCCCGGAGCGACTGCCGCAGCGTGTTGAAGGTGAAGTCCCGCGACCGCCGGCTCTTCTGCGCCAGGCGGTCGAGCTGGTCGGTCAGCATGTGCAGCTCGCTGGAGAGCGACACCTGCATGATCAGGAGCTTCTTGCGATAGACCAGCTCGGCGAAGCTCGAGTCGTCCTGGACATGGTCGTTGTACTGGCGGGTGAAGGCGCGCGCGGCGTCGGGGGCGACGAACAGACCGTTGGCCTGGTTGAGGAAGTCGTAGCCGCTGGTGCCGTGAACCGGCCAGGACTCGACCAGCTCCTCGTCGGCGCCCAGGATCTTTTCGGCGACGACGTAGAGCGGCCGGCCCAGCGGTCCGCCGGGCTGGTCGGCCCGCGCGGCAATGAGCTCGCGGAGCGGGCCCTCGAGCTCGGACCAGTCGACGGCCTGGGCGTCCGGGTCGGTGTCGTACGCCCGGCGGGCCATCGCCAGGGCGTGATGCGCCTGGAGCCGGCGGAAGTACTGCGCAGGGTCGTACAACCCGTCGGGGTGGTCGATTCGCAGTCCGTCGACCTTCCCCTCGGCTACCAGCCGCAGGACCAGGCGATGAGCCGCCTCGAAGACCTCCTCGTGCTCCATGCTCAGCGCGGCCAGGTCGTTAACGTCGAAGAACCGTCGGTAGTTGATCTCGTCGGGGGCCACTCGCCAGTACGCCAGCCGATAGCACTGCTGCTCCATCAGGTCGTCGAGCAGGTCGAAGCTCCGCGGGTCGCCTGGCTGACCATTGAAGATCTCGACGTTCCGCTCGACATGGGCGCGGACGGCCTCGCTGTCGCCGACCAGCGTCGAAAGGCGGCGCTTGACCACCTCCTTCTCGCGCTGGCGTTCGGCCAGCCGGTCGGGGTCGGTCTCGTGCCGGTCGGGCAGGTTGCGGATCGAGGTCAGGATGCTCTGATACTCGATCAGCGCGGGGCCCTCGGGGCCCAGGGCACGCTCCAGCTCATCGAGCCGGTGTCCCAGGACCTTCGCGTAGCTCACGGGCGCGACAGGGAATCGCCGGTCGTAATACTCGATCGAGAACGCCCCGTCGGCGAAGGTCAGCCGGAGCTGGCCCGCCTCGAGGATATCGCCATAGGGGTCGCCCAGGATGGCCAGGAGCACCTTGTCCTGGAGCTCTGGCCGGGGCGAGGACCGCCAGGCGATGTCGAAGTAGGCCCCGTAGCGGGACGCCCGGCCGTTCTCGAGCACGTCGTTCCACCAGGCGTTCTCGTTGGTGCCGACTCCCATGTGATTGGGCACGGTGTCGAGGATCTGGCCCAGTCCGCCGTCGCGCAGGGCCGCGACCCATGCCTCGTAGTCCGCGTCGGTGCCGATCTCGGGGTTGAGGCAGCCGTGGTCGACGATGTCGTAGCCGTGCGTGCTGCCGGGCCGGGCCTTCAGGTAGGGGGATGCATAAGCGTGGCTGATTCCCAGGTCGCTCAGATATCGCGCGATGGCGGCCGCGTCGCGGAAGGTAAATCCGGAGTGGAGCTGGAGGCGGTACGTCGCCTCCGGGAGCCGCACCCGGGCGGCCGCCTCGGCGGCCCGCGCCAGCAGGGTCTCGGCGAGTGAGTTGGGGTCCATGGAACTCTCTCTTCGTAGGAGCGAGGAGCGACGGGCAAGGGGAGAGCGAAGCGAACGCCGATCATCTATTTCGTCGCCTCTCACCCCTCGTCCGCCGCCCCTCGAAGAAGAAGGCAGCGCATCAGCTCGACGACGGTCTGGCCGACGCCGGACCCTTCGACGACGGTTCCGGCGCAACCTGCGGCGGTCTGGGGACGGGTCCATGCCCCTTGGGCTGCTGCGGGGCCCGCGCGGCCAGGAGGACAAACGAGCGGTCCTGCAAAGGGTACTCGCCGGCCCCGTCGAATTCCATCGGCTCATCGCGCGTGTCGGCCGTGTCAAAGATCCGGTCCCAGACGTGGCCCGGCTCGCGGATCGGCGGCAGGGTGAAGGGGATCGGCTCCCAGTGGCCGTTGAGCAGGAACATCAGGGTCTCGCCGACGATCGGCTCGCCCCGTTCGTTCTCGTCGTTGACCAGGTCGCCGGCCAGCCGGACGCCCAGGCACTTGACGAATCCCGCGTTCCAGTCCTCGTCCGACATCTCCTGACCCGACGGGTTCAGGAACGAGATATCCTTGATCGTCGAACCGCGGATGGCTCGCCCCAGGAAGAACTTCCGCCGGTGCAGGACCGGCTGGCTCCGACGGATGAAGATCAGCTTGCGGACGAACTCGAGGAACTGCTGCTGACTCTCGTCCAGGTCCCAGTCGATCCAGGTGAGCTCGTTGTCCTGGCAGTAGGCGTTGTTGTTGCCGTCCTGGCTGTGGCCCAGCTCGTCACCGCCCAGCATCATCGGCACGCCGACGGACAGCATCAGGGTCGCCATCAGGTTGCGCCGCTGCCGCTCGCGCAGCTCGACGATCGCCGGGTCGTCGGTCGCGCCCTCGGCGCCGCAGTTCCAGCTATTGTTGTCGTTGGCGCCGTCGTTGTTGTTCTCGCCGTTGGCCTCGTTGTGCTTCTCGCTGTAGCTGACCAGGTCGTTGAGGGTGAAACCGTCGTGGCAGGTGATGAAGTTGATGCTGGCGTACGGCTTGCGGCCGTCGTCCTGGTAGAGGTCGCTGCTGCCGGCCAGCCGGGTGGCCAGCTCCGACGCGGTGCTGCCGTCCCCCTTCCAGAACCGGCGAACACAGTCGCGGTACTTGCCGTTCCACTCGGTCCAGAGCACGGGGAAATTCCCCACCTGGTAGCCGCCGGGCCCGACGTCCCACGGCTCGGCGATCAGCTTCACCTGCGAGAGGACTGGATCCTGGTGGATGATGTCGAAGAACGCGCCCAGGCGGTTGACCTCGAACAGCTCGCGGGCCAGGGTGCTCGCCAGGTCGAAGCGGAAACCATCGATGTGCATCTCCGAAACCCAGTACCGCAGGCTGTCCATCACGAGCTGCAGGACGAACGGCTGGGTCATGTTCAGCGTGTTGCCCGTTCCGGTGAAATCCATGTAGTACCGCGGGTCGGGCGCCAGGCGGTAATACGCGGCGTTGTCCACGCCCCGCATCGACAGCGTCGGCCCCATCTGGTTCCCCTCGGCGGTGTGGTTGTAAACCACGTCGAGGATCACCTCGAGCCCCGCGGCGTGCATGGCGCGGACCATCATCTTGAACTGCTGCGCGGCATCCTGCTGGATGCCGTCGAACGAGTAATGAGACGCCGGGGCGAAATAGGCCAGCGTGTTGTATCCCCAGTAATTGTGCAGCCCCTTCTCGATCAGGTGGCGGTCGTCAAGGAAATGGTGTACTGGCAATAGCTCGACGGCCGTGACACCCAGATCGGTCAGATGCTTGATGGCCGACTCCGAGGCCAATCCGGCGTAGCTGCCGCGGAGATGCTCGGGGACGTGCGGGTTGAGCTGGGTGAACCCCTTGACGTGCAGCTCGTAGATGACCGTCTTGTGCCAGGGGGTGCGCGGCGACCGGTCGTCGCCCCAGGTGAAGGCCGGGTCGAGCACGGCGCCCAAAGGCGCGAACGCCGCGCTGTCGCGGTCGTCGAACGACAGGTCGGCCTGCTCGTCGCCGACCTTGTAGCCGAACAACGAATCGTCCCACTTCAGGTTGCGGCCGATCAGCTTGGCATAGGGGTCGAGCACGACCTTGCTGGGATTGAACCGGTGCCCCTGTGTGGGCTCATACGGCCCGTGGACGCGGTAGCCGTAGAGCTGCCCGGGCAGCACGTCGGGCAGATAGGCGTGCCAGACCTTGTCGGTGTATTCCTTCAGGGTGATCCGGTGCGACTCCTGGGTCGACTCGGGGGAGTCGAACAGGCAGAGCTCCACCTTGGTGGCACTCTCGGCGAACAGGGCGAAGTTGACGCCCGCACCGTCCCAGGTCGCGCCCAGGGGATAGGGATTTCCCGGCCAGACTCTCATCGTATCATCTCCGCGTTGCAGCCCGCGGCTGCGCTGGGGTGAAACTCATGCGCTCCGTCTCCTCGGTGACTCCTCCTCGGGCCGTGACGCCGACGCCGACGCCCGGGCGATCGATCGGTCGATTTGATCGCGCGATGGTGCCCCACCATCATCAATCAGGGAAGGCCCTCCAGGAAGGGGGACCCAGGACGAAGAACTCGAAAGGCGCCAGCTCGTCGGCCGGCCCGGCCTCGCGACGACCGCCGTATGCCGGGGCCTCGGACCGAAGCAGGACCGACTCCTCGCCGCCGAGAAATTCCGGATATCGGGCAGGCCGGCCGCCGAGGTTGAAGCCGGCCCGCAGCGATCCGCCGCCCCGGACCAGCTCCAGGACCGGTCCCCCATCGCCGTCGCCCTCGACCAGGCGCGCCGACCGGCGCTCGAAGTCGCGCAGGGCCGGCCACTCGCGCCTGGCCAGGAGCAGGTCGCGGTAGAGCCGGCGCAGGCCGGCCCGCGGCGTTCCCTCGGGCCACGACCAGCTCAGCTTCGCCGAGGCGAAGGTCGACTCGGCCTGCGGGTCGGGGACCTCGCCCTGCCAGGTGAAGGCCTCGAACTCCCGCCGGCGCCCCTCGCGCACCGCCTCGACCAGCGCCGGGTCCTCGAACGAGCAGAAGAACGGGAACGGGTTCTCCTCGCCGTACTCCTCGCCCATGAACAACAGAGGCAAATACGGCGACAGGAGCAACAGCCCCGCCGCCAGCCGCCGCCTGGCCGGATCGCCCAGCAGGCTGGCCAGCCGGTCGCCCCGCGCCCGGTTGCCGACCTGGTCGTGGTTCTGGAGAGAGACCACGAAGTGGTCGCCCGTTATGGCGACCGGTGGCGCCCCGTGCTTGCGGCCGCGGAACGGGCTGTAGTCCCACGCATAGACGAACGGACAATCGAACGCCCGGGCCAGTTGCTCGGGCTCGCCGAAGTCGGCGTAATATCCCGCGCGCTCGCCGGTCAAAAAGGCGTGGGCAGCGTGGTGGAAATCGTCGGCCCACTGCGCGCGGAGCGCGTGGCCGCCGCGTTCGCGAGGGTCGAGCAGCCGGGGGTCATTCAGATCGCTCTCGGCGACGATCGTCGCTGGGTAGCCCCGGCGCGCCTGGACGGCCTCGGCGACCTCCTCGATCGCGCGGAGGATGTGCCGCGCGCCCAGGTCGTAGATGGCGTGCACCGCGTCGAGGCGAAGGCCGTCGATGTGGAACTCCTCGAGCCACATCCGCACATTGTCCAGCACGAAGTCGCGGACGGCGTCGCAGCCCCGGTCGTCGTAGTTGACCGCCGAGCCCCAGGGTGTCCGATACCGCTCGGTGAAGTACGGGCCGAACTCGCGGACGTAGCTCCCCTCGGGCCCGAGGTGGTTGTAGACGACGTCGAGGAAGACGGCCAGCCCCTCGGCATGGCAGGCGTCGACCAGCCGGTGCAGGCCGTCGGGGCCGCCGTAGGTGTTCTGTGCGGCATACGGGAGCACGCCGTCGTAGCCCCAGTTCCGCGCGCCGGGGAACTGCGCCACGGGCATGACCTCGACGGCCGTGACGCCCAGCTCACTGAGGTCGCGGAGGCGGGGGATCGCGCCGTCGAAGGTCCCCTCGGGCGAGAAGGTGCCGACGTGCAACTCGTAAAACACCAGGTCCGCGCGGCGAACGCCTCGCCAGCCGCCATCGGTCCAGGCGAATCGGCCCGGCCGCACCACGGCCGAGGGCGCGTGCGGCCCGTCGGGCTGGAACAAGGAGCAGGGGTCGGCCCGCTCGGGGCCGCCGTCGAGGCGGAAGGCGTATCGCTGGCCCTCGGGAACTTCGGGCTCCCCGTGGCGGTGGTAGCCGCCGGATTCAGGCTCCATCTCGAGCTCGCGACGCGAGTCGCCGTCATACAGGACCAGGTCCACCCGCCTCGCGGCGGGCGCCCATACCCGAAAGAGGACCGGTCCGTCCGGTGCTCCTACGGCCCCGCAACGGCGCGACGGCTGACCTTGCCTTGCCTGGTTCATGGGGACTGCGCTGCGCCTCCGGAAGATCGTACCGGGCCGGTTCTCTCGGCCCGACGAGTACCCCACGCTCTCCCGGCCCAAAGCGCCGGCGAAACCGCGGGACGGGCATCCTCGACCGTCGGGGGGTCCTTCGGTTCAGCGCGCCAGGGCCTGGTCGCCCGCCGGGTCCTGGCGCTCATCATGCGACGCGTCGCCCGCATAGGCCGCCGGCGCAATCCCGTGCTTGGCGACGTGCCGGGCCGAGCAGGCCCACGAGCAGGAGGACTGGCCGCAGATCGGGCAGAAGACGGCGTTTCGCAGGCGACCCCCGCAAAGCACGCATTTGCTCGTATCGGTCGCTCGTGAATTCTTCATGACACGTCCGCCCTTTTCGTGCGTCCAGGGCCCAGCCCGCGGCGAGGGGCTCATGCCCCCGCTCGCAGGTCGCCCTCCGGCCGCTTCCGGCCGTCGATTCCTTTCTCCGGACTCCCCACTCCTGGTCCCGATCCGCGGCGAACCGGTTGCCTTACGCCCTGGTGCCTGCCTCCCGGATGCCGGGCTCGAGTCCAGGTATCCTCGGGTCCGATGAGCCGGTTTCCCAGGACCCATCCGACCGATGATTCTCTCTTCCTCGCAAGCTGTGTGCCAACTCCGTTCCGCACCGCCTCGCCCGACCGCCGGACGGCCGGAGAAACAGCACTGTCGACCGGTCGATTTCGCCGGTCCGTTCGGTTACGATCGTCCTGGGGATCGCCGGCAACGCGACACGGAGGGCCTATCATCACCGCACTCCGCGGTCGGTTTCATTCGTCGATTTCGGTAGTCGAGGGTGCAGCGAGTGGAGCCGTTCCCCGAAGATGTCGCCCGGTTCCTCTACGACCACGTCGAGTCGATCGACCAGTTGGAAATCCTGCGCGTGCTCGGTGAGGAGCGGGACAAGCCATGGAACTCCGACGAGCTCGCCACCGCCGTGCAGGCGGACCCCCGGTCTGTCCAGGCCCACATCGAGGCGATGCACGCGCGCGGGCTCATCGAGAAGATCGCGGGGCAGGGCGCCGGGCTCTCTTGCCGCTACGGCCCCCGGACCGCCGAGCTGGAGAACATGGTCGCACGCCTGCTCCAGATCTACCGCGAGCGGCCGGTGTCGATGATCAAGCTGGTCTACGAACGGGCGAAGAATCCGCTCCGGGCCTTCGCCGACGCGTTCCGCTTCCGGAAGGAGAGCTGACGTGACGGGACTTGTCCGTCTCCTCGGCACGGCCACGGCGTGGAAGACGATCATCGACCGCGTCAACGCCGTCGGCGCGGCGCCCGTCTATCTCCTCTGCACGGTCACGGCCCTCGCCTGCGGGGCGCTGCTATTCCGCGGGTTCCGCCGCAGCCGGACCCGCCTGCTGCTCTGGTGCGCCCTGTTCTTCCTGGCCCTGGCCCTGGAAAACGTCCTGGTATTCATTGACCTGATCATCGTCCCCCAGACGGACCTCTACTTCCTGCGGACCTCGATCGCCCTGGCCGGCGTCACGCTCCTCATCGGCGGGTTGAATCTTCTGGGACGTCGAATAGCAATAGCCACACCCCGGCCGGACCGAGCCCGGCCGACTTTCCCCGGCACCCTTCGGGACCGCGATGTCATGAAACTCATCCTGGCCGGTGCACTCACGATGGGGTTCGTCATCGCGGGAATGTTCTTCCTCCGCTTCTGGCGGCAGACCCGCGACCGACTCTTCGCACTGTTCGCCCTGTCCTTCTTCGCCATGGCATTCAATCGACTTGTACTCTCCATCCTGTGGGCCTACAGCCCTGGAGGAGTCCGTGGCCCCTGGCACGACCGCATGTACTGGGTGCGGCTCGTCGCCTTCCTGCTGATCCTGCTGGCGATCCTGGACAAGAACCGTTCGCCCGGGCCATCGTCGACGCGGCTGAAGTGAGGCACGCCGCCGTCACGTCAGGACGGTACGACCACCGACTGCGCGGCG
>JAKAUH010000290.1:0-319 GCA_021818605.1 Planctomycetota bacterium | reverse complement strand
CTTGATCATGGTGGCGACCCACGCCTGCTGGCGACGGCTCTGCTCGACCAGATGAAGGCTCAGCGCGTGCAGCTCGTCGTCGCGCAGCTCGCGTGCGGCGTTGTTGACGATCTTGGTCGCCGCCTGGGCGTCGGCCGCCAGGAGGTGCAGCGCGCGTGCAAAGAAAGGGCAGGCATATTACCGCCGCCCAAAGCGGGCGGTTCGTCAGAGGCGGCCAGTGCGACCCATGCAGTCTAGCGACCACGGCGGCAGGATGCAAGGGTAAAATGCCTGTCCTTTTGGCGACCGCAGCTCCTGTTCCTCCTCGGCACGATGGACC
>JAKAUH010000464.1 GCA_021818605.1 Planctomycetota bacterium | reverse complement strand
CCCTCCAGATTAAGTTAACCATCAGGCGGCTCAGGAGAGTTCGGGAGAGAGTTCCATCAGTCGAAGTGGAAGAGATCAGCGGCGGCTTCCTGGACGGGATTCCCTCCTTGTCGTACCAGGTCGGAACTCAACCCGCGGTTCTGCTGTCGATCGAGGACTCCTGGAGGTTCCAGCGGTATGAGCACGTAATCAGCTCAAGCACGGAATCACTGATCGCTGCAACAGTTAATTCTTTCTATGTCAGCAGCAGTGGTCTCAGTCTACGCTCGACCGCGAAGGCATGGCAGAATGTCAATCTGACTGATTACCAGTTAAAGATCGCAGATTCCCTGCGGATTATCGAACCGCGGATCGCGCAATTGTCCGCGAACGTCGACTCCGACGACAAGCTCGTCCCCATCATCCGCCTCGAGGGATCACCCGAGCCTGTCACTCTTCGTAGCATGGGCGACGGCATGGTGCGCATGTTCCACCTGGCCTTGGCCCTGGTCAATTCGACGGGTGGGCTACTGCTGGTGGACGAGATCGAGAATGGCCTCCATTACTCGGTCCACGAGGATCTCTGGAAGCTCGTTTTCAAAACGGCCAAGGATCTGAAGGTCCAGGTTTTCGCGACGACTCACAGTTGGGACTGCATCGAGGCGTTCCAGCGGGCCGCGCAGGACGATCAATCGAGCGAGGGTTGTCTGATCCGCCTGGGATGGAAGCGGGGCGAGGTCGTTGCCACCGTCTACGACGAAAGCGATCTTGCGGTCGTGACTCGCGATCAAATCGAGGTCCGATAATGGGACGTTTCCGGCTGGTCGGAGAAGGCCCCGACGACGCGGCCGTGTTCGTTGCACTCGTCAAGCGCCACGGACTGCCCCTCGCCGAGAAGGGCAAGCCGGTACCGGACCAACTGGTGATCGAATTCGCTGGCGGGGATGCAGCGGTCGTCCGAAACCTGCGGAATCCCGACGACGAAGATACTCGGTTGCTCGATCATGTTCGCGTCCTGCTCAAGCCGCGAGACCTGACCTCCGACGATCGCTTCGGCATCGTGCTGGACGCCGATCATCCGAGGGCGGCGGATCCGGACAACGGATTCCGGCGGCGGTGGAACCAGGTCAGGGAGAACCTGAAGAGCCTCGGTTACATCGACCTACCGGAAGAGCCCGACCCGGCTGGCACGATCGTCGGGATGAATCAGGACGACCGTCCCTGGGTCGGCGTCTGGATGATGCCGGACAACCGATCCCCGGGCAAGCTCGAGGATTTCGCCCGGCGACTGATCAGGGCCGGCGACGAAGGGCTCTGGGACCACGCGGGGCAATCCACGGCGGGGGCAATTTCTCAAGGCGCTCGGTTCGCGGTCAAGGACCAGATCAAGGCTCATGTCCATGCATTCCTCGCCTGGCAGGAGGTGCCGGGCGTGCCGATGGGTCTGGCCATCACCAAGCGATTCCTCGACGCCGACTCGCCCCAGGCCGTTGCCTTTGTCGACTGGCTCTGCCGTCTTTACGGGATCGCCAGCGGCCGACCCGCTGCCAACCCGTGAAAAACGGTCCCTTGCCCCAACCCTCGATCTGGGTTACATTATTGTTTAACAGCCGTCCGACAGCGGGACGATATGGGGATCCATCGGACCGGAGCCGGTCGGGCCTCGGCGTGGGAGGGGACGCGATGCTGACCTTGTGGGGTCCGGGCGGGGGCGGTCGGTTTTGCGATGGCCATTCGCGGCGGTCGTTCCTGAAGCTCGGCGGGCTGGCGATGGGCGGCCTGGGGCTGCCGGGGCTTTTGCACGCCGAGGAGGCTTCGCGCGACCTGAGCGTCGGCGGGGCAAGGGCAGGGCGGGCCGGTTCGCCGCACAAATCGATCATCATGATCTACCTGGCCGGCGGTCAGGCGCACCAGGACACGTTCGACCTCAAGCCCGACGCCCCCGACAGCATCCGCGGCGAGTTCAAGCCAATCTCCACCCGCCTGCCGGGGGTGCACGTCAGCGAATTATTGCCCCGAATCGCCGGCATCATGGATAAGGTCGCCGTGATCCGCTCGATCGTCGGCCTCCGCGACGAGCACTCGAGCTTCCAGAACGTCACCGGCTTTCCGATGGGCCAGAGCCAGCGCGAGGGGAAGCCCAGCTTCGGCTCGGTGATCGCCCGCGTGCAGGGCTCCGTCAACCCGGTCGTGCCGCCTTTTATCGACCTGTTCCCGGTGATGCAGCACAAGCCCTATAACAGCCCCGGACCGGGCTTCCTCGGCCATTCGCACAAGCCGGCGCGGATGGAAGGCGACGACCTGGCGCTCCTGACGCCCCCGGCCGACGTGCCGCCGCCGCGGTTCGACCGGCGCCGGGCCTTGCTCGGCCAGTTCGACGATTTCCGCCGCCGTTTCGACACGGCCGAGGTCGGCGGCATGGACAGCGTCTATCGCCGCGCCTTCGACGTGCTGACCTCCGACAAGGTCGCCCGGGCGCTCGACCTGTCGCGCGAGGATCCGAGGCTCCGCGCCCGCTACGGCTTCGGCTCCCCGCAGCCCCTGGGCGACGCCGCGCCGATGTTGAACGATCAGTTCCTGGTCGCCCGACGGCTGG
>JAKAUH010000010.1 GCA_021818605.1 Planctomycetota bacterium | reverse complement strand
TCGCGGCAGCCGTTCTGTATGAGTCGGTCGAGGGTCAGCCGCACGTCCTTCGCGGACGTTTCATCAACCTGTTCGACGCGAAACTGTCAATCGTGGATTCGGTGACGCTCGCCCCCGGCAGCCGCCACCTCATGCTCGATCTGGACCGTGCCCGATCGTCAAAGCCGAACGTGCTGGCCTCGGCGTGCAAGGTACTGGGCGCCAGGGCCGAGTCCGACGGCTCGTTCCGGTTCTACGCGGAGGGACCCCAGAAGATCGACGCGGCTATCCGCGTCGCGATCGACCGGCAGCCCGCCGAGGTTCGCCTGGACGACAAACCGCTCGCCCGCGAAGCGTGGACCTGGGACGTCGCCAGCCGCACAGTCCTGCTCCGGTTCCCCAACGCGCCGTCGGGGCACTGGGTCGCCATCAAGTAAGTGTCGCGGAGTTGACCGCGAAGAGATGATCCCGGAATCAACCGCGAAAGCCGCGAAATGGGTTGGGGTGAGGATTCCGCTCGCGGTCAGTCCATTTGCCCGTCTTTTGAGATTGTAGCAAGGAGACCGGCCTCCCGGCCCGTCGCCCCGAAGGGGCAGCGAGAGATCAGCTCAGGGCAACGCCCTGGCATCCGGTCGGAACCCTCTCAACGAGCCCTGAAAGAGCGACAGATCGGGGCCCCCTTGGCGCGCCTTTTCAGGGCTTCGGATGGGTTTCGGTCCGGGCGTCCAGCGCGGTGCCCTGCGCTGATCTGTTCGGCCCTCTCAGGGCTTGTTCCTGGGATTCGTCGAGTCCCGGGCCGATGCCCCGGGCTGATCTCCTGGACCCCTTCGGGGCGATTGGCGGTGGTATCCGGCGAGAAGCCGCCTTTCGTGTCTTACACATTTCTCGCGGTCAACTAACTCCGCGACCTGTCAACGCCGCGGGCCCTCGAACCGGAGCTTGCCGTAATCCTCGTGGCGGTGGAAGCTCGGTTTCGTCAGCGGCGCCGAGCTCATCAAAACAGGCTGTGTCCCCTTCCGCCCGTGGTCGTACCGACAGAGGGCGAACCGCCACTCGGCGCCGGCCCTGGGCTTCCCGCCGGTCGGCCGGAACGCCGTCCAGGGGATCTTTCCCTCGACCGTCCAGCGCTCGTCGCGATCGCCGGGCTGGTCGAGCGTGCCGTCGAGACGAACGGCCGCCGTGTTCCCGAGCACCGGAACCTCATGGATATCGGGCGGGTAGGCGCCCCGCCTGGGAAACGCGCACTCGAACACCAGCGCCTTTGGATTGGCCTGGAACTCGTAGTATTCGGGCCCCTCGACGCTCGGCTTGAAGAACATCTCGAAGACGTCGCCGTCCCACAGGGTGTCATTGCGCCGCTGGCCGTTCGACCGCAACTCGGCGTCGGTCATCTCGGCCGCGTAATAGATCGCCTCGTCGTCCCAGACGAGATAGGCGCGGGTGCCCGATCTCGGGGTTTTATCCCAGAACGCGGCGAACCGGGTGATCGGCACGGCGTTCTTCCAGCAGGCGTCATCGAGCTTGCCGTCGAGGGTCGGCGGCTTCGCGGCCCATCGGCAGACGGCCTCGCGGGTGACGATGTCGGCGCCGGCGGAGCCGTGATCGGACCGAGAAGGCTTCGAGGTTTCCTGGGCCGTGGCTCGCCCGCTGTAGGCTGCCAGGACGAGGAGGGTTACGATCAAAAACGCACGCCGGCTCTGGACCATCATCGAGACGCTCCCGCAGATGATTGCGCCGGCTGAACGTAGGTTGGGCTTTCCAGCCCGAGGGGGCTTGCGTGTCGGGCAAGAATGCCCGACCTACTTTCAGACCAGGCGGCAAATGCCCTCGTCCTCCCGCGGCGACCCCCGAGGACGCCTGAAGAGGACGAGGATAGTGTCTCAATCCGTATCAGACAACGGCCTGGCCCCGTTCCTGGCCCGGGGCAGCGGCCTCGCTCGCAGCGCGGGGACATCCTCCTCGACCCCGATGCCAACGCTCTGCTCGAGCTGCCGGATGCGATTCTCCATCCGCTCCAGCCGCTGAAGCGCCTGCCCCATCTGGTTGTCGATGCCCTCGATCCGCTGGACAAGTGAGGCGGCGCGTGCTGGGGGAATGAACTGCGGCGGCATCATCGGAACCGGGGCTGGCGCGGCCGAACTCGGTGGCCGCACGTCGTTCGGAGGCGGAGCCTGGGCGGTCCCCGGAATGGGCTGCGGCGGCATCGGTGCCGCGGGCGCTCGCGGCGGCGGCTGGTTGTCCCGACTGGCCTGCAGCGGCTCGGTAACAGTCGGCGTCAGATGGGAGGGCTGGTCGACTAGGTTGAGGTTCGGGTCGTCAGGCTCGCTCGGCGCCGAGGCAGTCGGCTCAATGACCGCCGCGGGCACAGAGGTCGTCGCGAGATTCTCATCAACCGATGCCGGCCCGTTCTCGTTGGGTCTCCTCGCTCCGCCCGCCGACATCCGCTCGAGCGCCTCGAGGATCCGATCGAGCTTCTTCTCCAGCGCAGCGGTCCGCTCCTCCGCGTCGAACTTGCGTTCAACCCTTGTTGCGGCCGCCGGGGCGATCGGCGGCGGACCGGCTTGCCTCTTGCCATTACCCGGACCGGCCTGACCCT
>JAKAUH010000505.1 GCA_021818605.1 Planctomycetota bacterium | reverse complement strand
TCGTGCACGTCCCCGCGGGGCCGGCCGCGCCGGTCCGCAAGGAGGACCTGCTGCCGCACATGGGCGAGTTCGCCACTTCGATGATCCGCCGCGTCCGCGCGGGGCGGAGATACGACCTGGTTCACGCTCACTTCTTCATGTCCGCGCTCGTGGCCGCCGAGCTCAAGCGCGCCGCCGGGCTCCCCTTCGCGGTGACGTTCCACGCGCTGGGGCGCGTCCGCCGGATGCACCAGGGCGGGCGCGACGGCTTCCCCGACGAGCGGCTCGCCATCGAGGACCGCGTGGTCCGCGAGGCCGACGCGATCATCGCCGAGTGCCCGCAGGACGCCGACGACCTGGTCCAGCTCTACGGCGCCGACCGCTCGCGGATGGCGATGATCCCCTGCGGCTACGACCCGGCCGAGTTCTGGCCGATGGGCAAGGCCCGCGCCCGCGCCGTGCTGGGCCTGGATCCGGACGAGCGGATCGTCCTCCAGCTCGGCCGGATGGTCCCGCGCAAGGGAGTCGACGACGCGATCCGAGGCTTGGCGCGGCTCCGCCGTGATCACGGCATCACCGCGCGGCTGCTGATCGTCGGCGGCCGATCGCGCGACCCCGACCCCCGGCTCACGCCCGAGATCGGCCGGTTGATGGCAATCGCCCGGGCCGAGGGCGTCGCCGATTCCGTCACCTTCACCGGCAGCCGGGGCCGCGACGAGCTGCGCTATTACTACTGTGCGGCCGACGTATTTGTCACCACGCCGTGGTACGAGCCGTTCGGCATCACGCCGGTCGAGGCGGCGGCGTGCGGCACGCCGGTCGTCGGCGCGGCCGTCGGCGGCATCAAGACGACCGTGGTCGACGCCGAGACTGGCTACCTCGTCCCACCGCGTGACCCCGACGCGATCGCCGACCGTCTGGCGCGGCTGTTCCGCTACCCCGACCTGATGCATCTCTTCGGCCGGCAGGCGGCGCGGCGCGCGGCGGCGGAGTTCACCTGGGGGATCGTGGCGCGCGATATCGCCGAGCTGTTCGACGAGCTGATCGCGGCCAGGGGCGCCCGGGCTCGCGACCGCGCCTCGGCCTCGTTCGCGCCGGGACGCCAGATCCTCGCCGCGAGTCCGGTGCCCGACGTTATCGCCCTGCCTCGGCTGACCCTCGTGCGTGGGGAGGTCGAGACCCGATGACCGGCGACCGCGCCGTGTTCCTCGACAAGGACGGCACGATGATCGAAGACATCCCCTACAACGTCGACCCGGCGCTCATGGCGCTCGCGCCTGGAGCCGCCGAGGGCCTGACGCGGCTGCACCGCCTGGGCTATCGCCTGGTCGTCGTGTCGAACCAGTCGGGCGTCGCGCGCGGCTATTTCGCCGAGTCGGCGATCGCGGCCGTCGAGGACCGGCTGAGATCGATGCTCGCCGAGCTGGGCGTCCCGCTCACGGCGTTCGTCTACTGCCCGCATCATCCGGAGGGCTCGGTGGCGGAATACGCGATCGCCTGCGACTGCCGCAAGCCCGCGCCGGGGATGCTCCTGCGATCCGCCCGCGAGCACGGCCTCGACACCGCACGTTCCTGGCTCGTGGGCGACATCCTCGACGACATCGAGGCCGGCCGGCTCGCCGGCTGTCGCACGATCCTCATCGACAACGGCAATGAGACCGAATGGGTCCTCTCGCCCGGGCGCGAGCCCCACCATCGGGCGGCCGACCTGGGCCAGGCGGCGCAAATTATCGAGGAAGCAGACGCCTTTGACCTTCGAACACGGGAGGCCCCCCGATGAATGGCCCGGAGGCGTGGGAGCGCGCCGTGAACATCCTCTGTGTCCGCCTCGACGCGATGGGCGACGTGCTCATGATCACGCCGGCGATCCGTGCGTTGAAGGAACCGGGCGAATCCGCCCGGGCGCGGCGGATCACGCTCCTGACCTCGCGGTCGGGGGCGGAGGTCGCGCCTCTGATTCCTGAAATCGACGATGTCATTGTCTACGACGCGCCCTGGATGAAGGCGACCGGCGCGCGTCCCGATGCTCGCGAGGATCTCGCGAGGATCGACCGGGTGCGGTCGGGAGGTTTCGACGCCGCCGCGATCTTCACCGTCTACACCCAGAACCCGCTCCCGGCGGCGATGCTCTGCTACCTGGCCGAGATCCCGCTGCGGCTGGCCCACTGCCGAGAGAACCCCTATCGCCTGCTGACCGACTGGGTTCGCGAGACCGAGCCCGCGGCGACGGTGCGGCATGAGGTGCGCCGGCAGCTCGACCTGGTTGCGGCGGTCGGTGCCCGCGCGGTCGACGAGCGGCTGTCGCTGCGCGTACCCGCCGAGGCGCGGCGACGGGTCGCCAGCCTGCTCGAAGGGCTGGCGATCGATCGCGCGACGCCCTGGGTGGTGATCCACCCGGGCGCGTCGGCCCCGTCGCGACGGTATTCGCCCGAAGGTTTCGCCCAGGCCGCATGCCGGCTCGCCCGCGAGGCGCACTGCCGCGTGATCTTCACCGGGTCCGACTCCGAGCGGCCGCTGATCGAATCGATCCGGGCGACGATGGCCGCGCCGTCGTTCTCGATGGCCGGCGAGCTGCGCCTGGCCGAGCTCGCTGAACTGCT
>JAKAUH010000837.1 GCA_021818605.1 Planctomycetota bacterium | reverse complement strand
CGCAGCGATCAGATGTTTCTGTCGCTCATTGAGGTGCGGAAACAGCAAGGCGTACTTCCGCTCAAGTTCTTCGGCTTTGCTCATTCTCGCATTATACGGCCTCATCCTCGTTTGTAACGATTAATTTTTTGCGGGCCCTAACCCGTTCCAGGGAATGCCCCGGCTAAGGTGAGACGAGCGCCGCCGGTTGATACGACGCCGGGCCTTCGCTCGGCCGGGGATAGCTTGCCAGGCTACGGAGTCTGTGGCCGCTCAAACCTCCAGGACCGCGCCGTGGGGCGGGTTCGGGTCGGCGTACCAGCCAGGGCCTGCAGCGTGGGCATCCGGCCGGTTGCAGCGGTCGGTCCGCTCTGGGCATCCGCGCGAGGAGAACGCGGCCGCCTGAAACGAACCCTTCCTGCTCGCGTGGAAGCCTTCGACGCTCTCCAGAAGAAACAGTACACGGTCCCGGCGTCGATTCCCACCGGATCGCAGGGATTCTTCCGACCAATCCTCCCGCGATGCGACCTCCATTCCGGCCAGCGTGGTGGCTCGCCCGTGGTTGCCGGCACCTCGATCGTCGCGATGCTCGCCGCTCCGACGCTCTCAGCGCGCACCAGGAACGATGGGCGCTTGATGGAGAAACGAACACCAACGCACCTGCCAGACCCTGGCAGAATTGGCTTCGTTTTGCTCTTTTTCACCCCTGGACACCCTTTCGGCGCCGAAAAACCGTCGAACGAGTATGAAGAAAAGATGAAGACTGGGTTCGTTCGCGCGATTTCCGGGTGGTTCGAGCCCTCGTGAATCCTGCCCGAGATTGGATGCACTTATCTTGCCCTTGCTGCAAGCAACAAGACGCTGATCTAACAGGCGGCCGCATTTCGCCTGCCCGCGACGCATGCAACGAGGGTCGGCGATTGCCGGTGGATCGCCTCGCGCACCATCGCGGATGCCACGTCATCCCGGGCGGGATGGCTTTTTTTACCGTCACTCAAATTGCCAAAGATCGACCGACCTCTCTAGTAGACGCTGGCCGCGCGGTTTTATTCCCAGATTTCTTCGGAATTTCTGCCAGCCTGGTTCGGTTGTATCGACTGGACTGGCAATTCGTCCACGAGGGGGGTGGTCGACTGGTGGGAGATCTGGCATCCTGGCCCGAGGATCGGTGATGCCTGGCCCACGACGATTCAATGATCCGCGAAAGAGCTAAGAACCCGACGGATTGAGTCTGTCGCAGGGAGACCGGGCCGGAGTCTGAGGCCGGGAGGAACGTGGCCCACGACGGCCGGACGGGATCGCGCCCGGATCGGATCGGATCGGGTCCGCGCCAGGCTCAGGGACGCTGACGAAATCGACTTCGGATTCCAGGTGTACGCGGCAGCGGATCTCGGGGCGACGGGCCAGGATGCCGGTATCCTGGCTACAGTCTCGACGGATTTCGGTGTTTCCCAGGGCAAACGGCTTGTTACGTCTCCCTTTTCCGCTGGACTTCTAGCCCCAAAACAAGCGTGAGAAAAAAAGGCAGTTCAGTTCAGTTGGCGTGAACATTTGTGATCGATCAGGACGTACCTTCTACACATCGGGGGTGAATCAGCCCCGTCACTACCTCGAATTGCGTTTTCAGCATCGCCACCCCCGCTCGCTTCTCTCAAAAGGCCAGCACGGATCGGGGCATCCGGACCCCGACTTCAGCGGAATGTACCTCAACACAGCCGGCCTACGTGCAGCCAATCGACCAGCCGGAGGAACACCCCTTGCCACGGCTTCTACAGTGTCAAAAGGACAGGCACTTTTCTGTTGCATCCTGCTGCCGTGGTCGCTAGACTGCATGGGTTTCACTGGCTGCCCGAACAAGGGCAGAAAGGACAGATGTCTTCGGCGGCGGTAATGTGCCTGTCCTTTGTCGCCCGCGCATGATCGTTAGGCGCCCTCAGGGCAGCGGGGTGATCTCCACCGCACCACCCGGGATCACCGCGATTCGCAACTCGTGCCCCGCCAGCAGCCGCATGCCCAGGAGCGCTTCAGCACCGACGGCCGACACCAGCACCGGTCGCCAACAGCCGTCCCAGGCCACCTCCGCGGCATAGATGTCGAACTGCCGGAGCGAGCCATCGGCCAGCACCGCCCCGCCGCCCGACTGTCGCACCAGGCCGAGTGCGGCGACCGTGGTGGACGGCAGCGCCAGGGACGCGGTGAACCCCGAATCGACCACGGCGTCCACGTCCATCTCGGAACCCCCCGGCCCTCGCACGCGGAGGGAGACGATGCCCTCGTTCCGGGCATTCACGACGCCGCGGGTCACGGCCACCGCCCCATCCGATAGGCCGCAGGCGCCCCGGCGCGGCCGAGCCAGATCTCCGCTCGAGGGCTTCGCGTTCGCAGCCGCACGACGGCCGTGTAGTCGTCATCGTCGATCTCGAATTCGCCGGTCCCGACGTCGATGGCAACGAACTTGCCGTCGTCCTCGGGGCGAAGTATCGGCCGAACCCGTCGATCGAAAGCCTCGGCCCCGAGGCGGGCGAGTTCCTCCGGGCTACGACGCGCCTCTGTCGCAGGCATGATACACCTCCGGGCGAATTCCCATCTCCTCTCACTTTAC
>JAKAUH010000900.1 GCA_021818605.1 Planctomycetota bacterium | reverse complement strand
ATACTCTGGAGGGATCCTGGACGGGGCTTCGCAACTTCTTGAGGCCATTTCGTGGCGTTAACAAGTTGTTTCTTAGCCAGTACGTTGCCATGTTCGAGTGGTCATATAATATCAAATAGGCGACGACAAGCTTCCTGCGAGCAATGCTGGGAATTAAGGCTGTTACCGATTTTGGCTCATGAGCCGAACGTTGATGGGCTGCGGGGCCGGCTCGCTGAACTGGAGATGGCGGGTGTCTCGATACTGATTCCGGCGGTGATCGACTACGAGGTCCGCCGTGAGCTGGTCCGGGTCCGCGCCATGGCCAAACTCAGGAACCTGGCGGACATGCGGCAGCGCTTCGTGATCCTGGCCGGTTCGGAAGCGGCCTGGTTCCGCGCGGCCGAGTTCTGGGCCCTGTCGCGGCGGATGGGCGTTCCAACCGGCCCGAATGCCGCACTCGACGCGGATGCGATCCTGGCGGGGTGCGCGGCGACCGTGGGGCGGCCGGGCGACGAGGTGATCATCGCGTCGAGCAACGTCCGCCACCTGTCGAGGTTCCCGGGCATCGACGCGCGGGAGTGGATGTCGATCATGCCATGACGGGCCATTCCAGGCTCCCGGTGTCTGTCCCGAACGAGGCGAGCGGGCGACAGGGGTGTCTGCGCCCTGAATTCCGCTCCGCACGGGTGGCTGACACCTGCCGTCCGCCGGGCCCCGCCTTCTGGGCCAGACTCCGAGCCGAGATTCGCCGCCGTCTCATCCCGACCCGCCCCCGACGCGCCCGGCCCGACGCCGGTGCTTGCGGCCGATCCGTCGGAACCGGCCACCCGCCGGGCCGCCGCCCGCGGGAAAACCACACGATCCACCGCCGGCCGCCGGTTTCGGCCCGGCCGGCCGGTCGCCAGCACCGCGCGGTTCCGGCCGTGCCCGCCGGACAAGTCCGGCACCGTTCCCCGACCATACGCAGGCTGAGCGACGCCGTCCGACTGCCTGGATCGCCTTCCAGTGTCAGGGCCCACCCAATCGTCACAATTGAACCCGAAAAAGGCAGATATTCCAAAAAATCTGCGAATAAATCGGCGCGGCCAGCGTCTATATAAGGTCCAGGTCGGTCTGTTCTTTGACAAATCGGTCGTCGGTAAAAGGTCATCCCGCCCGGGATGGCGGTGCATCCACGATGGTGTGCGAGGCCGGCCACGAGAAGCCGTGGCGGGCCTCGCTGCATGCGCCGTGGGCAGGCGAATTGCGGCCGCCTGTTCGATCAGCGCCTTGTTGCTTGCAACGGGGTCAAGATGTGTGCACTCGGTCCCGGGCGGGATTTTGAGGGCTCGAGCTACCTGAAATCGCGCGAACGAACCCAATCTTCATATTTTCTTCATACTCGTTCGACGGTTTGCGGCGCCGAAACGGTGTCCCAGGGGTGGATTTGAGCAAAACGAACCCAATTTCTGCCCGATGGGCAGGCGCGGTCGTGTTCGTTTTATCACCAGGCGCGTTGCGTCCTCCTTGCGCGCCGAGGTCGGATCGGCGGACGGAGCCTCCCTCGCGTAGAAGCTTGGTCCGGTGGGCTCGGCCGGTCGATCTCTTCCTCTCGCTCACGAGCGATCGCACAGTTCGGCGCCTGGGGCCCGCTATCTCGACCCGGCGACCCTGCGGGCCAGGACCGCGCGGGCGGGCTGGTGATCGGGGCCGTCGCTGCGGCCGGGGCCGATAATGATCAGCGTGGCCGGCTGGCTGCCGGCGAGCTTCAGCCGGGCGCGGAGGGACTCGGGCGTGATGGGGAAGCCCCGCACCTTGATCTCGAGCGCACCGACATCATGCCGGGCGATCATCCGTCGCAGGTGCTTCAGGTCCATCGGGGCGACGTCCTGCACGGCGAACGCCGCGAGGAACGGCGAGGTAATCGCATCGGGTCCGGTGAGGTAGGCGACGCCCCCGGCCGCGCGGTAGAGCCCATGCGCCCGGGCGAAGCCGTCGAGCAGCCCGGTGCGGATCAACGACGGGTCGGGGTCGAACAGGAGATCCCCGAGCGGCAAAACATCCACTGGCCGGGGGATGTTGCTGTTTTCATTCGGCTCGCCATCGCGGTCGGACCAGGTGGCGCCCTCGGGCAGCCGGGTGGCGCGGCGCCGGCATCCCGGTTCGGCCAGGTCGCCGAACCAGGCGGTGGCCTCCTTGCACTCGCCTCGCAGGCTGATCAGCTCGATTTCGCAGCCGGATTCGATTGGGAACGCCGCGGCGAAGTCGGCGGCCGGCGAGAGCTTGATCGCCCCACCGCGAGCCTGCGAACGGAGCGCCGTCCAGAACGCCGGGCCCGGCGCGTAGTCCTCGATCGCCCGCGCGGGGCGGTTGCGGCGGGAGTTCTGAAGATCCTCGCCCTCGCGAGCACGGGCGCGCCGGTCGGGGTCCAGGTGGACGAGCGCGCCGGCCGGGATCGGCATCCGGTCGGCAGATGACCGCACGGCCAGGAAGTTGCCGCCTACGCCGTGAACCTCGGCGTTCCACCGGGCGCGGCGCGTCATGCCGGCGTCCCGGTCGACGGCCAGCACCGGCCCATTCCGCCCCAGGGCGATCGCATCGCCGCCGATCCCGCAGCACAGGTCGACCACGACGGATCGGGATCCGCCCGCGCCCGCTCTCCCTTTGTCGAACCTCGCCGCTTTGTGCCGGGCGACCGGTTCGGCGGTCGCCTGCTCGACGGCGACCGGCTCGAGCCACATCCGGCCCGCCTGCTCGAACTTGCCGGCCGCCTTGCGGCGGGCGAGCGTCAGCCGGACCGACGCGCCGACCAGCCCCGCCGGTGCCTGCCGTCGCAGCCGCGCGATCTCCGCCGGCCCGAACGCGCGCATGGACTCAGCCTCGGTCAGCAGCGCCGCGCCATCGTCGGTCGTCAGCAGGCGGAACTCGTCCTCATGGTCGTCCGGCATCTGGTCTGCTCTGTACGCCTGTCGTGGTTGGGTTGTCCCCCCTGCCCCGCCTGCTACAATGCACTACCCCGGCATTCATCCGAACTGAAAACTGAAAACTGAACACCACATGCTCCCGAGCCCCCCTGCCATTCTGCGCGAGCCGCTGTTCCTGGGCCAGGTGCCGATCCCGTCGCGATTCTTCCTGGCTCCGCTGGCGGGCTACACCAGCCTGGCGTTCCGGCTGGCGGTGCGCGGTTGCGGTGGACTCGGCCTGGCGACGACGGACCTGGTCAATGCCCGGTCGTTGCTGGAGGGCCGGCGCCGGGCACTCGAGCTGGCGGAGTCGTGCGACGAGGATCGTCCGCTGTCGATCCAGATCTATGGCGCGGTGCCGGACGAGATGTGTCAGGCGGCGCGGTGGGTGGAGGACCAGGGCGTGCCGGCCGTGGATATCAACATGGGCTGTCCGGTGCGTAAGGTGGTCAAGACGGGCGGCGGCTCGGCGTTGATGTGCGAGGCGCAGCGCGCGTCGGACCTCGTGGGCGCCGTGGTGGACGCGGTGAAGGTGCCCGTGACGGTGAAGATGCGCCTGGGCTGGGACGACGAGTCGTTGACAGCGCCCGAGCTGGCGCGGTCGTTCGAACAGGTGGGCGTGGCGGGGGTGATCATCCACGGGCGCACACGCCAGCAGGGGTTCAAGGGCCGGGTGAACCGCGCCGGCATCAAGGCGGTGGTCGACGCGGTCGAGCGCATCCCGGTCGTCGCCAACGGCGACATCCGCACGATCGCCGACGCGGCCGAGACGTTTGTCGAGACCGGATGTGCGGCGGTCTCGATCGGCCGGGGGGCGCTGGCCAACCCATTTTTCTTCCGCCAGCTCGACCGCTGGGCCCAGACGGGCGACCCGGGCGAGTCGCCGTCGTACGACGAGCGGCTGGACCTGATGGAACGCCACTTCCACGGCCTGGCCTCCCGCCGCGGCGAGCGGTTCGGCTGCCTCCAGTTCCGCAAGATCCTCAAGTGGTACTTCCATTTCACCCGGATGCCGCGGCCCTTGTACAAGCGGCTCCTCAACCTGTCGAGCGCCGCCCTGTTCGACGAGACCCTCGCGATCGCCCGCGCCGAGGGCCCAGAAGGCCCGCCACCGGGGCACTTCGAGGTGCATGTACCGGTGCCGTCGGGGGCGATTGATAAGTGGTGAGAGTGGTCAGTGGTCAGTGGTCAGTGGTCAGTGGTCAGTGGTCAGTGGTCAGTTCGGGTTTGCGGAGGTTGTTGCTTGCGGTCGTGGTCCTGGGGTGCTCCGGTTTGCCTTGATTTTTGGTGGCGGTTCGCCGATCCTGATGAATGAGGAGGTGGGACCGAATGCGCCGTGTGCTGGCCTGGCTGTGTCTGATTCTCGGGGTCGCGGGTCCGTTCGCGAGCCAGGCCCGGGTTGCGTACGGCCTCATGCTCGCCCGGTCGGAGATCGGGTCGAACGTCCTCGAATCGGGCCAGGAGGTCGACGACGAGGAATACGACGGCCGGGATATGGTGTCGGTCATCACCGCGTCGAATCCTGGCCCGGCCGGCCTGATCGACCTGGCATTCCCGCCTCTCCTTTTCAGCATCGAATCTCTCTCCATCATTTCCCTTCCTGAGTCGCCGGGCGCCGAGCACATCACCGCGACCGGCCGATGGAAATGGCCGCCCTTGACGGCCAGGCAGCGCTGCGCGCTGCTCCAGACGCTCCTGATTTGACGCGGGACCGGACCGGTCAACCTCGCCGTGGTCGTGCGCGCCCCCATTGCGCCCGCCATCGCCTGGCTGTCCTCGCGCCGCAGGTCTTATGAGTCGGTCCCGGAAGCCCGCGAAGTGGGCGCCAGATCGTAACCGGTGGGCTGACGCCCCCGGCTACGTCCGATCGCCCCCTCACGGGGGCTCGGTGCCTTTCCGGCACAGACTCTTATGCAGATCGTGATCCGGCGCGGGGCATCTGGACAACCGCCGATCCCCTGTCGAACGATGCGTCGCCCGGAGTCGGCCTTGCCGCGGCCGACGGGCCTTGCCGGAGCGGTCCTGTCATGTCGAGGTCGTTTTTACGCTTATTGATTGCATTGCTTTTTCTTGTCGGCGGGGCTGGGGCTGGTTTCGCGGCCGGCTGGATGCGGCCGGGCTGGGCGCCGGCCTGGGCCCGCCAGCGGCTCGCGCGGTGGGCCGGCGGGTCGTCCGGGGAGGGGCGAGTCGACGCCGCCGCGCCGGATCAACGTGGCCCGGCGTCGAGCGCGACGATTGAGCCTAAGCCGCCCGGGGCACGCGCCGAATCGGGACGAAGGCCGCTGCCGACGGTCCGGCTCGCCTCGGAGGAGATCGCCCGGCTGGTCGGCATCGAGACGGGCCCGGCGGGCGAGATCCGGCATGCGCATTCTCTCACGGCCAACGCCGAGACGGCCTACGACGCGCGGCGGTATGCGACGGTCAGTCCGCGGGTCGCCGGCTTCTTCCGCGAGGTCCAGGTCGATCTCGGCCGTCGCGTCCGGCCCGGCGAGGTGCTGGCCGTCGTCGACTCGGCCGAGATCAGCGCGGCGAGGTCGCCATCGGACGAGGGCAGATAGGCACCCTCGAAAAGGTCGTCGACTCGGCCGAGATCAGCGCGGCGAGGTCGCAGCTCGTGGCCGCGCGGGCGGCGGCCGAGCTGGCGCAGGCCACCCTGGATCGCACGGCCTCGCTGGCGAGGACCGGCCAGATGGCCACCCGGACCGAGCTGGAAGCGCGCTCGGCCAGGGACCAGGCGCGGGCGGCCCTGATGGACGCCGAGCAGCGGCTGCGGAACCTCGGCCTGGACGATGCCCGGATCGCGCGCATCCGGTCCTCGGACGAGCACGCGAGTCTGCTCGATGTCGTCGCGCCGATCGAGGGCACGGTGGTGGCGATGCACGCCGTCCGGGGCGAGGCCGTCCAGCCGACGGCACCGCTGTTCACGATCGCCGACGCGCGCGCCATGTGGCTCTGGATCGACGTCTACGAGGCGGACGTCGGCCGGGTGAGCGAGGGCCAGGCGGTGGAATTCCTGGCCACCGGGGCCGAGGGATCCGTCGCCACCGGCACGGTTACCTGGAAGGGCACCGAAGTCGATCCGATGACCCGCACGACTCGCGTCCGCGCCGAGCTCGCCAACCTCGACGGCCGGCTGCGGGCCAACCAGTTCGGCAAGGCCCGGCTCCGGCTGGGCGAGGTCCACCGCGCGGCGGTCGTCCCGTCGGCCGCCGTCCAGCGCGCCGATCGCGGCGAGTTCGTCTTCATCCCCCGGCCCGGCAACGTCTACGAGGCGCGCGAGGTCCGCACCCGTCGCATCGAGGGCGAGGGCCAGGGCGCGGGCGGCAACTGCGTCGAGATCGTCGACGGGCTGAAGCCGGGCGAGCAGGTCGTCGTCGCCGGTGCCTATCGCCTCAAGGCCGAGATCGAACGCGACGCGATCGCCGAGGAGTGAGAGTGTCTCGAAGGTGACCCGTAGGTCAGGCTCTCAGCCTGACTCTGGAGCAATCCGTCAGGCTGAGAGCCTGACCTACGAATTCGGCGACTTCCTTCGCGGGCGGACTCTGAAATCAAGGCGAAGGCGGTACTCGCCGCGGAGACTCTCGAATGCTCGACGCCCTGATCGGATTCAGCCTGAAGAATCGGTTCGTGGTGCTGCTGCTGACCGTGATTCTGATCGGCCTGGGGATTGGCGCGGCGGTCCGGCTGCCGCCGGACGCCTATCCCGACATCACGCCGGTGCAGGTGTATATCAGCACAGTTGCACCGGAACTCTCGGCCGAGGCGGTCGAGCGGCTGATCACGTTTCCGGTCGATTACGGGCTCGGCGGGCTGAAGGGCCTGGAGAATCTTCGCTCGAATTCGAAGTTCGGGATGTCGCAGGTGATCGCGACGTTCGAGGACGGCACCGATATCTACTTCGCCCGCCAGCAGATCTGCGAGCGGCTGGGCGAGGTGCGGCTGCCGGCGGGTGTCGAGCGGCCCGTGATGGGTCCCGTGGCGACGGCGCTGGGCGAGGTCTATCACTTCATCCGGACGAGCAAGTCCCGCGACCTGGCGGAGCTGCGGACCTTGCAGGACTGGGTCGTCCGCCCTCGCCTGCGCCGCGTGCCGGGCGTGGCGGAGGTCAACGCCTGGGGCGGGCTGGCGAAGCAGTTCGAGGTGCGCGGCGACCCCGACCGGCTCACCGCGCACGGGCTGACTCTCGATGACCTGATGACCGCGCTGAAGGAGAACAACCAGGACGTCGTCGGCGGCTACATCGCGCGGGCCGGCGAGCTGAGCCTGGTGCAGGGCCTGGGCCGGGCGCCCACCGTCGAGGAGATCGCGCGGACCGTGATCCGGGCGAGGAACGGCGTGCCGATCCGCGTGCAGGATGTGGCGGATGTCGGCATCGGTCACATGATCCGCCGGGGCGGCGTGACGGCCGACGGCCGGGGCGAGGTCGTCCTCGGCATCGCCTACATGCGCATGGGCGAGAATACCCGCGACGTCACACACGGCCTCGACCGGGCGATGGTGGACGTGCGCCAGGCCCTGCCGCCGGAAGTGGCCGTCGACGTCGTCTATCGCCGCACCGACCTGGTCAATCATGTGCTGCGGACCGTCGAGCGGAACCTCTTCGAGGGGGCAGTGCTGGTAATCGCCGTTCTGTTCGCGTTCCTGGGCAACGTGCGCGCGGGGCTGATCGTCGCCTCGGCGATTCCGCTATCGCTGCTCTTTGCCGTGACGATGATGCAGAAGGTCGGGATCGCCGGCAGCCTGATGAGCCTGGGCGCGATCGACTTCGGCCTGATTGTGGATAGCTCGGTGGTGATGGTCGAGAACTGCGACCGGCCGCTCGCCGGCGACCGGACCGGGCGGAGTCGGCTGGCGATCCTGCGCGACGCGGCGGGCGAGGTCCGCAAGCCAACGATGTTCGGCGAGCTGATCATCATGATTGTGTATCTGCCGATCCTGACGCTCCAGGGGGTCGAGGGGAAGCTGTTCCGGCCGATGGCGCTGACGGTCGTCTTCGCGCTGCTCGGTTCGATGGTCCTGTCGCTGACCCTCATGCCGGTGCTGGCGTCGATCGGGCTGTCGCGGCGGTCATCCGACCGCGAGACCCTGGTCGACCGGATCGCGCACTGGTTGTTCCAGCCGCTGCTTCGCCTGGGCATGCGATTCCCCCGGACGACGCTGACCGTGGTCGGTCTCATCACGGCCGCCCCGACGCTGCTGGGGCTGACCCTCGGCTCCGAGTTCGTCCCCCGGCTGAACGAGGGCACGATCGTGATCAACACGATCCGCCTGGCGAGCGTGAGCCTGGAGGAGTCGCTCGAGTACGGCACCCGGATCGAGGCACTCCTGAAAGAAGGATTTCCCGACGAGATCGACCAGATCTGGAGCCGGACCGGCACCGCCGAGGTGGCGACCGACCCGATGGGATTCGAGGTCACGGACGTTTATATCACGCTGAAACCGCGTGACCAGTGGAAACGAGGCAAGACCCAGGATGAGCTGGTGGCGGCGATGGCCAAGGTGACCGAGACGCTCCCCGGCATGCGGGCCGTCTACAGCCAGCCGATCGAGCTGCGGATCAACGAGATGGTGGCCGGCATTCGGGCCGACCTGGGGATCAAGCTGTTCGGCGAGGATCTGGACGTCCTCAAGGACCGGGCCGCCGAGATCGAGCGAGCCGTGAAGGCGACTCCCGGCGCGGCGGACGTCTCGACCGAGCAGGTCACCGGCCTTCCCGTGGTCAGGGTCGAGGTCGATCGCGCCGCTCTTTCCCGATACGGCGTACCCGCTCGGCACGTGCTCGACACGATCACCGAGGCGGGCGGGATCAAGGTCGGCGAGATCCTCGAGCCCGACCGCCGGTTCCCGCTCGTCGTGCGGCTGCCGGTCTCGTACCGCGACGACCCCAGGTCGCTCGAGAAGATCCTGATCCCGACAGCGTCCGGCCAGCGGCTGCCGCTCACGCGGCTGGCCCGCGTGGTGGAGACGAGCGGTCCGTCCTCCATCCAGCGCGAGTGGGGGCAGCGGCGGATCGTCGTGCAGGCGAATATCCGCGGCCGCGATATGGGCCCGTTCGTCAAGGAGGCTCAGGAGCGGGTCGCCCGCGAGGTGGCGCCGGGATTGCCGCCGGGCTATTACATCGAGTGGGGCGGCCAGTTCGAGAACATGCAGCGGGCCGAACAGCGTTTGCTAATCGTGGTCCCGCTGGCGCTCGCCCTGATCCTCAGCCTGCTGTATCTGACGTTCCACTCGGTCCGCGACGCGGTGATGATCTTCAGCGGGGTGCTTTTTGCCCGGGTGGGCGGCGTGCTGGGCCTCTGGATCATGGGGCTGCCGTTCACGATCTCGGCGGGCGTCGGCTTCGTGGCGCTGGCCGGGGCGTCGATGCTTGAAGGGCTGGTGCTGGTCAGCGCGATCCGCGACCGGATGGCGCACGGCGTGCCGAAGCGCCAGGCGATCGAGCAGGCCCGGCTGGCCCGGCTCCGGCCGGTGCTGATGACCGGCACGGTGGCCGCGCTGGGGTTCTTGCCCTTGATGCTGTCGACCGGAATCGGGGCCGAGGTCCAGCGCCCGCTGGCGACGGTCGTGTTCTTCGGCATGGTCTGCGACACGTTCCTGACCATGCTGGCACTGCCCGTGCTGTACCTGCTGTTTGGCAAGGGCCCCGAGCCGGCCGTCCCGCCGGTGTCCCAGCCCGCCCTCGACGCGGGTCTCGCCCTCGAGATGGCCCTCGCCCACGGCGCGGAGGACCGAACACGATGACCACGGACCTGGAGACCATCCTGGCGTACACGTCGCTGCCGGTGATTGCCACGATCGTCGGGGGCGCGATCCCCGCCATCCGGACCCCGCGTCCGGGCATCCGGAGCGGTCTCCAGCACTTCGCGGCCGGGGTCGTCTTCGCCGTCGTCGCCGCCGAGCTCCTGCCCGACATGAAGCACGCCCACTCGCCGAAGACGATCGGCCTGGGCTTCGCGGTGGGGGTCGTGGTCATGCTGATGATCCGCCGGCTCGCGACCGAGTCGGAAGACGCGCCCGGCGAGAGCGGTGGCTGGCCCTGGGGCCTGCTCGTCCCGGTCGGGATCGACCTCCTGATCGACGGGCTCCTGCTCGGCATCGGCTTCGCCGCCGGTGCCAGGGAGGGCAAGCTCCTGGCCACTGGACTGGCGATCGAAGGGGTCTCGCTCGGCGTCGCCACCGCCGCCACGTTCATGAAGGCAACGGGCCGCGGGCCTGGGACGGCGGTCGGGGTCGTCGCGGCTCTCGCCCTGTGTACGGCCGTCGGCACGACGCTGGCCCTGACGCTCTTGCACGAGCTCTCCGGGACAGCGCTGGCCGGGGGGCTGGCGTTCGGATGCGCGGCCCTGCTCTACCTCGTGACCGAGGAGCTGCTGGTCGAGGCCCACGAGGAGGGCGATACCCCCGCGGCGACAGTCATGTTCTTCGCCGGGTTCTTGCTCATTTATCTCATTGCCTGAGCTCTGTTACCCCGAAAGGGAGGGTCTTCAAGTAGGTCGGGCAGTCTTGCCCGACGCGAAGGCCCCGACCGATTTTCATGCCGGCGTAATGTCAGGTGTCGCCCGCGATCCCAGGGAAGGGAGTTGCCCATGAAGACCCGTGTGTTGATTCCGACGGCGGCCGCCATCGGCCTGCTGTTCGCCGTGCCGGGTTGGGTCGACGCCCAGGCGATGCTCGCCGACGACATCGTGATCATCTCGAAGGGCCAGCGCGAGCAGGAAAAGGCCCGGACGAGCACGCATCTCGGCAACACGCCGGGCGCCGGCGATCGGGCCTTCCGCGCCGATCCCGGCGGGGGCGAGTCGAAGCTCGGCGAGCCGCCCGGCGGCGCGGTGTCCTTTGCGCCGATGCAGCGCCGCGATGTGCTATCGGCCGCCAGCAGCGAAGGGCGATTCCCGGCTCGCGCGGCGGGTGGACCGAGGCTCACCCGCCCCGCGCAACAGCCGGGCCGTCAGGCGCCGATCTACGGCACGCTGGATCCGCCGCAGGGCCGCGACGACGGGCCGCCGGACGGCCTGACTCTCGATCAGGCGATCGCGCGGCTGCTTCAGGTCAACTACAGCCTCCGCACCAAGTTCCAGGAGATCCCCAAGGCCGACGCCGATATCCTGTCGGCCGGGCTGCGGGCCAACCCGCTGGTGTTCGGCAGCGCCGATAGCGTCCCGTACGGCAACTATTCCCGCCAGCGGCCGGGGAACAACAGTTACAGCGTGGTCCTGATCCAGCCGATCGACGTGAACCAGAAGCGGAAAGTCCGCGTGCTGGTCGCGCAGCAGGCCCGGAAGGTCCTGGATGCCCAGTACCAGGACGCGGTGCGCCTGGAGATCGACAACCTGGACACGGCTTTTGTCGACGTGCTCGACGCCCGCGAGGCGTTCCGCTACGCCAGGGCCAGCGTGGACGGGCTGGACCGCGTGCTGGCGGTCACGAAGCAGCAGTAAGCCCGGCAGCTCGTGCCCGAGACCGACGTCGAGAGCGCCACGATCCAGCGCGAGACCGGCGAGGTCACGCTTGAGCAGGCCGAGACGGCCCTGCGCCAGGCCAAGCAGGCCCTGGCCGCGCTGCTGGACATCCCGCCCGCCGAGGCGGACCGCCTGGAAGTCCTCGGCTCGATCCAGGACGAGGCCGAGCCGCCCCCGCCGCCCGACGACCTCGCCCGGCTGGCTTTGTGCGTCCGGCCGGACGTCGTCTCCTACCGCCTGGGCGTCCGCCGCGCGCGGGAAGACGTGCGGCTTCAGCGGGCCGAGCGGTTCCCTGACGTGTTTCTCCTGTACACGCCTTTTGGCTATCGCAACAACGCCTGGGTGGGTGCGCAGAGCGCGACCTCGTGGAGCATCGGCGCGCTGGTCAGTATCCCGATCCTCAACCGCAAGCAGGGGAACATCCGGCGAGCGCAGCACAACGTCGTGCAGACCGAGATCGAGCTGTCCGGGCTGGAGAAGCAGGTGCTCTCGGAGGTCGAGCGGGCCTATCTCGAGTACACCTCGACCCACTCGGCCGTGCAGCGGCTCGAGCGCGGCATCCTGTCCAGGGCCCGGCGCCTGCGGGACCAGAAATACAACCTGTACGCGCAGGGCCAGCAGGACATCATGACCTACCTGAGCGCCCAGCGCGATTACAACGATGTGGTGCGCCAGTACCGCGACACGCTGGTCCGCCACCGCCGCAGCATGCTCCGGCTGAATACCACCGTCGGGCAGCGGATCCTGCCGTGACGCGTACCCGGAGCAAGTTGGGCGCTCATCGCCTACGAGTCGAGCGGCCCTCCTTCGGTGGAGTCGGCTCGTCTTCGTTCACGGCCTCGTCGTCGTCGTGCGGAACGGGCGGCGGGCCTGATAGAGGGCCAGCCGGGTGCGGAAGTCCTGCTTGCGGGCCTCGTCGGTCAGCAGGCCGATGGCCTGCTGCTGCCATTCGACGGCGGCGTTGAACTCGCCGGCCTCGGCGTACGCGGCGGCGAGGGTATCGAGGTAGTCGGGCTGGTCGCGGCCGGCGATGTCGCAGGCGGCGTTCGCCGCGGCGACGGCGGCCTTGCCGTCGCGAAACCGCGGATCGGGGCAGGCCGCGCGGATCATCGCCAGATCGTTATACGCCTCGCCGTAGTCGGGCCTGAGCCGGGTCGCCTCGCCGAACTGGGCGAGGGCCTCGTCATAACGGCCCTGGCGGGCGCGGACCGACGCGACTCCGTGGTGCGGCTCGGGCATCTCGGGGTCGAGCCGGATCGCCTCGTTGAACTGCGCGAGCGACTCGTCGAGCCGTCCCTGGTTGAAGCGGACGACCCCTTCAAGATAATGGGGGATCGGGTCGGTCGGCTCGAGCCGGATCGCCTCATCGAAGTGCGCGATCGCCTCGTCGAAGCGCCCCCGGCGGGAGGCGACGGCCCCTCGTCCGCGCCAGGCCACGGAGAGGCCGGGCCGGAGCCGGACGGCCTCGTCGAACAGCTCGCTCGCCCTGTCGAGCCGGCCCTGGCGGAAGTACGCCTCGCCGAGCGAGCGACAGACCTCGGCGCTGCGACCGCCGTGCGCCAGCGCATGGGACCAGAGAGCCTCGGAGTCGCGCCAGGTGCAGCACTGGGTGCGGGTGATCGGGACCAGGGCCAGGGCCAGCGCCAGTCCCAGTCCCAGGGCGGTCGCGGCGAATCCGGGCGCGGCCGGTATCCCGCGTCGCGACGCCAGATCCAGCAAGCGGGCCAGCCCGGCGGCCAGCAGCACCGCCAGGCCCATCATCGACAGATACGCATAGCGATCGGCGGCGATCTGATTGCCGATTCGCACCAGGCCCGAGCTGGGCGCGAGGATCACCAGGTAGCTGAGCCAGGCGGCCAGCGGGGCTGGAT
>JAKAUH010000442.1 GCA_021818605.1 Planctomycetota bacterium | reverse complement strand
TCCCTTGGTCCGGTCCGAAGTCGGTCAGGCTCTCAGCCTGACACCGGTCCGGTCCGACCCGACCCGGATTGGACCGCCAAGCTCCCGGCGGAGTCAGGCTGGAAAGCCTGACCTACGCGGGCGGACGGGCGGAATGGACCCGGCCCGGCCCGGTTCACGGGGCGGTTTCCCGGTACGGCTTCTTCTCCCGGTAGAGCTTGAGCCGCGTGACGAAATCCTCCTTCTCTTTCGCGTCGGTGAGCAGATCGATCGCCTGGCTCTGCCGCTTGACGGCCTGGTCGAAGTCGCCCGCCTCCGCGCAGGCCGCGGCCAGGGTGTCGATGCTGTTCGGGTCCTTCCCGTTGGACAGCTCGCACGCCTTCGTGGCGCTCTCAACCGCACGCTTGCCGTCGACCACCTAAAACATCAAACCGATCAACTCGCCCCGCGGGCGATTTGCCGAAAAGGAGAACCACGAAAAACACGAAATCCCACGAAAAGGAGGGGAAGTCGTGCCGGTGCCGGGTCGGATTCTCATCCCAATCCATTTTCGTGTCCTTTCGTGTTTTTCATGGCTAATTCTGGGACTCGTCGCGGAATCGGGCGTCCGGGAAGGTGGCCCAGAGCCAGGTGCGGTTGTTGTAGCGATGGGCGAATTTGGGATCAATGCGGATGGCCTCGGAGCAGTCAGCGGGAATCGAGCCTGGTCCACGACCTTCGGACAGTCGCGTGCGATTCCATCCCACTCCAGGGGCGATCAATCAGCAAGGGTGTAAGGATTCCAACCCTGTCCGCGTGTTTTGGTGGCTCGCTGCTTTCCCAGGACTGCATCCCCCTCGAACGACCGCCCGGCGTTGCCACCGAATCGTCAGCCGTACGATAGACGGACGATCGACGGCCCGGCAAGGTTCGCGGGTTCCTCACGCCGGCTAGCATTCGTCACCAATCAGGGCTTTCCTGCCGCGGGCTGTCCGGAGCCGAGCCGTCCCAGTTCGTTGACAGCGAGTGTGTACTCGACGAACGAAGGATTCCCGTGTTCCTTTACCCACTGAAAGTCCTTGCGAGCCGCGTCGAGCTGACCCTTGAGGAGCTTGACGTAACCTGCGTACCCATGAACCTCGGTGAGCTTGTCGTTGTCACTGGCCGCTGCGGAGAGCAGACCGGCCTCATCCAGCTCGCCCCGCAGGAACCTCACGACCGGGTACGGCCAGGTCCCCGTCTCGCACCGTCCGGCGGCGTCTTCGAGCAACGCCTTGCCGTCGCCTTCCTTGCCCTCTCGTACGGCGCCCAGGTAGCCCAGGATGACCGTGTAGATGGGATAAGACCCTCGCCAACCTGCGGTCTCCAGGCCCACCCTGGCCGACCCGACGGCGCCCGGCCGACGAGCGAGCAAAAGCGCCAGGCCGCGTCCGCTGTACGCCCAAGCCTCGTTCGGATCGATGCGGATGGCCTCGGAGAAGTCGGCGATTGCCTTGTCGTACTCCTCCTTGCCGTTCCAGGCAATGCCGCGGTTATTGTACGCCAACGCGAATTTAGGATCGAGTCGGATGGCCTCGGAGTAATCGGCGATGGCCTTGTCGTACTCCCTCTTGCCGATCCAGGCATTGCCGCGGTTGGTGTACGCCAACGCGTATTTGGGATCGAGTCGGATGGCCTCGGAGAGGTCGGCGATGGCCTTGTCGTACTCCTTCTTGTCGTTCCAGGCAAGGCCGCGCGTGTTCCACAGCGCGGCAACGCCTGGAGCAAGACGGATCGCCTCATTCAGATCCCCGATGGCGATGTCGTATTCCTTCTTCTCCCTGCGCCAGAGGATCGCCCGCCTCTGATATCCCGCGGCATCCGTCGGATTCGCGCGGATGTAGTCGGTGAAATACGCGATCGCGTCCTCGACCGGCACGACGTGGTCGGCCCAGGCCCAGCCGCTGAGCCCTCGTCCCTCCGCCTGAACCCAGAGCCACGGTCCGTTCACCTGCTCGACGCGGTAGGTCAGAACCACGACCGGGTCGATGGCCTGGGCCTCGATTCGAAGCTTGAAGTCGATACCGAGCTTCTGCACGACCCGCTTGCCGATCCAGTCGTTCCCCGCCTGGGCGTGGACCAGTCTGGGCGATGTCACGGCCATCCAGAGGAATACCGCGACCACGAGAGGCGAGAAGCGTCCAGCGGCGCGCCGGCCCGGCCGGTCGCCGGCTGGGCCATCGCGGTCGACGCGCCGGCGCGGCCCTCCAACCGAAGCACCAGGTCCAGGGCCAGCCGAGGTGTCGCGGGCGACCCGCACTCCCGTACGCAGGCGACGAACGCTTCTCATGGATCAGGCTCTCATGACGAGGTTCAAGGTGGATGGCCGCCGGCCGTTCGCGCCCGACCAGCAATCCGACCGATGACTCCGTGCGATAGCGGCCGCCGCGCCCGGGAACGCCGCGGGGCAGCGTCAAGCTGTCATCCTCTCGGGCGTTGGTGGATGCAAAATGGCGCGCGATCCGGGCATGGACGGTCGGGAATCGGCGACAGGGACGGCCCCGTGAATCGTTCCCTCTCTTTACCAGATGCGCGAACGCGGAAAATCCAGCGCGAAAAAATGGCCGGGGCGGTCCTGTCCTGGTCATCGGG
>JAKAUH010000717.1 GCA_021818605.1 Planctomycetota bacterium | reverse complement strand
ATTCGACCGACGCCGAGGCATGAAGCGCTGACCTGTTGTAGACCGTCTCGGCAAACCGCGAGAGGATGTCCGCCGCCGCATCGCGAAAACTCTGCGGACAAAGGGGATCGGCCGGGTCCGGCCAGAGTGAAGCGCAGATCACGGCCCGACAGGCCGCCAGCGGGCGCCGTGCCCACCAGATGTGCATGGTCGAGATGTGCCCGTGCCGGATCGACTTCTCGCGCCGGGCGTGGGCGCTGATCCGCTTGATGGGGAGATCGACCTCGATCAGACGCTTCGGATAGGCGGACATCACGACACCGGCTCCTCGATCTCAAGGCTCTCGACTTCCTCGGCCAGCCGCCGGAGCCGCAGCGCGAGCGTCTCCCGGGACATGACGAGGATGTAGCCATCGTTCTTTCGGGTCAATGCGCCGACGACTGGGTGACTGAGCAAGTCCATGACGCCGGCCACGTCCTGCTCGGGATAGATGACCCCTCGCTTGCGGGTCACGAGCATCTTGAACGCCTCCCGGGCCGACAGCGGGTCGGTCAGCCCGCTCTCGTAGGTCTCGCCGAATAGGTCGACGATGTCGGCCAGGAGCCTTCCCCAGCGCTTTCGATCCTTCGACACCTGGAGCAGGTCTGGGGGCAGTTTCTCGACCATGCCCTTCATCCGGAACAGCGATCGGTAGGCGAGGAGATCTTGCGGCCAGGCGTCATGCAACCGGAGCCAGTCCTCCAGGACGGCCAGCGGAAGCAGCGTGATGCCCTGCTCCTGGGCGTGGCTGGAGACCTTGCCTCCGGCGAAGCTTCCGGCCACAACCAGCCCATGGTCGGCCCGGTTGTTCGTCTGGTGGTCCTTCAGGGTGAGGACCTCGAGCTGATCGACCTTGCCCGAACCCCTGGCCTTGGCGTCGACGACGGCCGAATAGGTCTCGTCGCCGATGGACGCCTCGATCAACACATCCGTATCGCCAGACCCGCCGATCTGCCGCACGGCGAATCCCAGCGTCTCGAAGGCGCGGGCCAGCGCCGTCTCGAACCGGATCGGCCTGGCGGAGTCAATCGACGAAGCCCGCAATTCTTCGACCAGGGCTTCCAGAGAGTTCGCGCCAACGGGGGCCACGGTCCTGATGTGACCATTTTCGGGAGGCGTCGAATCGGGCGGATACCGCAGGGCGAAGTCCCGACCCAGATCGGTGATCTGGTAAGTCCGTCCATTCACAACCTCCAGCAGGCCCAGCGAAGCGAACCAGCGCAAACGAAAGTCGATCTGGGTGGCCGTCGTCCAGGAGGGGAACCTGGGACTGAGCCTCTGATGGACCTCATCGAGGCCGAGCGGATGGCCGGAAGCCGCAAAGAGCCCGAGGATGTCCCGGTTCGCAACGAAGCCAGTCGTGAACCTTTCGGCGATGATTCGCGCTCCCTCGGCCCGATCGGATCTCAGGAGCGTGCGGGCCATCTCGGTCAAGCGAATCGCTCCATTTCGGCCTCGATCCAGCTCGATGACGCCCAGGTCGCGCAGCACGGGCAAGTAATAAGGGGCTGATTTCACGGCGTTGAATCGCTCCTGGAACCAGCCGAACGCATCGTCCCGCGTCGTCGCGGTGCGGGGCTCCAGCCATACCAGGAACTCATAGACCGCGTCGAGGTAATTGCCCTTGCCACCGGGAAGGCTGAACAGGCTTTGCACCAACTCCACCTGGATCATCGTAGAGATTCTCTGCCCGCTCTTCTCGGGCCTCGTCTTCGCGGGATTCGGGACGCTTGCCATGTCTCTTCAATGGATTCGCCGTGTCCCCCAGGCGCGAGACCTCAACCTCGGGCCGGACGACTTCGTCGAATCAGCTCGAAGCGGGATGCTTCACGCCCGCGGCCGCGATGGCGCGGTCGAACTCGTCTCCATCCAGCAGACCTTTCGCATCCAGCATCGTGCGGACCGCCACGAGATGACGCGGAGCCACCTTCTGGTTGGACCGATAGAGGGGCAGGAAGATCTCCGTTTCCGATTCGGCGTGGAGGAAGGCCACGTGGGACTTCGGTACCACCACCTCGGTGAACGCCAGATCCTTGAAGAGCCGGCGGAGATCGGTGAATGAAATCGCTGGTCTAGGCATCGCGCCGTGTCCTCCGATTCCGTCCCAGGTGGGCCTGCCGCTTCCGCCGGGCGATCCGTTGGATCGCACGCCGGTCGAGCGCCTGACTCGTCGGGATCAAGACGTTGATCGTCTGCGCGGGGCCGAACAATCCCGGGGTACGCGACCCCGAAAAGTATTCCTGGACATCAAGCCAGTACGCTCGATCACGGGCCGCGTGATAGACGGCGAGGATCACCGGGTACATCTCGCCGAGCCAGAGCTTGAGGTCCCGCCGACTGAGGGTCCAGGAGATCGTCTTCCTATCTTTGAGGAGCGGCAACCGGTTCGTCGCCTTGACCTGGAAAAAGGCCCACCCTCCCTCGACTTCACCGCCCGGGCTGTAGGTGGTCATGAGCAGGTCGTATCCGTAATCGTGCGTGATCCGCTGCGGCGTATGGCCGCACAGGAGGATCTGACGCTCAACGTGATTGATGCCGAGGTCCGCGATCACGTGTTCGCGCGTGCGCAGCTTC
>JAKAUH010000178.1 GCA_021818605.1 Planctomycetota bacterium | reverse complement strand
ACCGTCTCTCATGGAGCCAGTCGAGCTCGTGCCGATCGATGGGGCCGTCCCCCAGGTAGATCGGGAAAAAATCAGGTGCCGACTCGGCCTCACGCTCCAGGACCAGCCGTTCTTCGCGGACATCGCCGTGGACCATGCTGAGGACGGTGGCCACGCCATGATCCCGGCAGGTAGGGAGAGCATACTCCGAGCCGACGTCGCTGAAGATCAGCGCCGCGTCGGGCCCCTGGCGAGCGAGATCCCGCGCAAGCTGCCGGTCGAAGTGCCGAGTCCGCCAACGCGCCAGGGCATGGCGAGTTCCAGCGCGGCTCGCGCCAAGCCGGCGCTCGACAGCCAGGGCCAGGTCGAACGACCAGCACGATTGGACCTTGTCGCGTGGAATCCCGGGCCCCTGGCGCCTTTTCAGGAATCCGTCCAGCCGAGCGAATGACGTAGGCGCGACCCTCGCGAGCCAGCGCGGCGGACCGCCTCGATAGTAGTAGCTCGTGATCAAGGCGTCGAGCACGCCGGCCCGGGCGCACGCGATGGCGGCCTGGTAGGCCGGAGGCCGCGCGTCCGGGCAGGCAATCCGCACTCGCGTCGTACCGCGCGGCGCGTGAGCCGACGACGAGGGTGAGGCGGGGACGGCATCGAGAAGCATCGTCGAGGTGGCCACGGCGATCATCCTGTGATCCGGGGGCGCGACTCCTGTTCGCGGTCGTGATCTTAAGGAAGATCCGATCCGGCGTCAAGAACGGTCGAAAGTCCCGTTGCCTTCGGCCCTCGTATCCTTGACTTCGAAACGCCGAGACCGCGAGGCGAACCCCGCGGTTCCGCGTGGTCGCGTGCCACCCGGCGACCGGAGATCGGACTGATGGGTCAAACCCATCGGCGCCGAAGCTCCAGATCCCCGGAGCAATCCCAACGCTCACCCGACGACGTTGGTCGAGGTCGAGCTGCTGGTCTGTGAGCTGCCGCCGTTGGCGGCATTGGAGGACGTCGAGCTGTTCGTGGATGCACTGTCGGGGCCGCCGGGCTGCGTGCTGGCCGAGGAACCGGTGGACGTCGTCGTCCCCGCGGAGCCTCCGGAGCCGGAACCAGTCTGCGATGATCCGGATGCCGACGTGGTCGTGGAGGCACTGCCGGTTCCCGTTGGAGTCGGGGTCGGCGTCGGCGTCGGCGTCGTGCCGGATGGACTCTGGGTATTCGCCTGGCTGCTCGAATTCCCCGACGACTGATTGCCCGCGGTGGAGGTGCCCTTCGAGGTGCTCGAGCTACCCGAGCCCGATCCCTGGGCGCCGCTCGAACTGGTGCTCGTCGGCGAGGTCGCCGTGTCCGCCCCGGTTTGCGTGTTCGCCGCGCCGGTACTCGGGGTCGAGCCGGTCGAGGAACCGCCAGCGTGAGCGCTGGACGTGCTACCGGTCGAGGCCGACGCCGATGAGCCGCCCGCGCCGCTCGAGGTCGCCGAGGTCGAGGTGTTCGTCGTGGTCGAAGCGCTGGCCGCGCCACCCGTCGCGCTCGAGGCCGGCGTGGGCGTGGGGCTGGGGCTCGCCGTCGCGGTCGGAGAAGGCGTGGGCGTCGGTGATGCAGCAGCCGCTGGGGTCGGGGTCACAGTCGGCGTCGGCGTCGGCGTCGGTGTCGGCGTCGGGGTTGCAGTGGGCGTCGGCGTCGGGTTCGGCGAATCCGAAGCCGGCCACGAGTGATTCAGCGGCCTCGTCGCGTGCCCGGTCCAGCCGTTGCTGGGTGTGGGCGTGTTTGTTCTGAGCGCGGTCGCCGCGGGAGAAGGAGTCGGCGTATGCGTCGCGCTCGTGGAGGTCGTTGTCGAATTGGTCGTCGTGGTCGTGCTCGACGATCCGCCGCTAATCGACGGATTCACATTGAATATAGGATTGACAGTAATCATCGGCGAATAGTTGATCATCGCCGTGGCTCTTGCGTGGGCCCCGCCCCTGCCATGGAAGCGACCGAACTCGCCTCCCCCACGTCTGAAGTGGTGCATGTTCGCTGCGTGGCGGTTTTGACCAGCCGCGGCAGTACCGCCCGCGGTGGTCGAACCGGTAGCCGATCCGGTTGCAGTCGCCGAGCGGACTTCCGCTCGGGCTGCCCGGTGCTCGAAGCGCAGGAAGTGGCCATGAGGCAAGTGGGCGAAACCGGAATGACCCGAGGAGAGGAGTTGACGCCCCTCCAGATCCTCGAGCGTTCCGTGGAAGCGGACACGGCGACGGGACTCGTCCTTCCCGTCTCGACTGGCGTCATCCTTGGCGAACATGACCCCTCCCTGGGCACAACGCCCCAGCACGATGGTAAGCCCAAGCCGGTCATCCTGACCGACTCACGATCCCCTAAACGAGAAAGGACGTTCAATTGAGTTGGATCGGCAAAACCCGCACAATCCTTTAGGCTTTCATCGCAGTCGCCATTCCCACCACAGGCTGGAGAATCTGGAGAAGATGGCGGGCCTGTTGCAGAGAGGAAAGCCTGGCCGGAGCGTGTCGAGCGTTGCACGAAGAGGTGTGCCGAAGCAGGGTCGATGGTCTACTGAATACCGTCCCCGCCGCAGTGTCCCTCTCGCTGGGGTTCGTGTAAACGTCCATGAGCGTTGGAAGCCGAAGTGTGCCACGGCGAGCGCGAGTTTCCCTGGGTGGAGCTTGCGCAGGTCTCGCCGGGCGGAAAGAGGACGACGGTCCCCGTTGAGCGGTGAGATGAGCTTGCCGGGGAAATCAGTCCGTCTCGCTCAGCAACCGGCGATAGAGCGACACCAGGCGATCGGCCTCGGCATCCGGGTCGAAAGCCGTCTGGATCTTTGTCCGGGCATTCCGGCCCAGCCGCGCGGCCATCTCGGGATCATCGAGCAGGCCGAGGATGACCCGCCGGAGAGCATCGGGATCACCAGGCGGGATGATCAGCCCGCTGGAGCCAGGCTCGATCAGGCCGCGAAGGCCGGCAACGTCCGTCGCGATGCAGGGCACCTCGTGGGCCATCGCCTGGAGCAACGTCACGCCCGAGTTGGCCGCGATCGACGGCTGGCAATAAATATCGAGCACGGCCCAGTAATCGGCGCTGATCGAGGGGAACTCGGTGACCGTCACGGATTCACCGATGCGGAGCGACTGGGCGCGACGGCGAAGCTCGGCCTGGATCACTCCGTGGCTGGCGATGACGAACTCAGCGTCACGGCCTTCATCCAGAACCTGACGTGCGGACTCGAGGAACACCGTGAGCCCGGACATCTCGTCGAGCGGTCCCCCTGTGCCGATCACCGGCACGTGCCCCGGCGGGCCGGCATGGCGCGGTTCCGTCGCGGGGAGGATTCCGGGCGCGACCACGGAAACGCGCGAGGCGGGAACCCCCAACCCCTCAACGAGCCCATCCGCCAGGTCGGGCCGGATCGCGACGAGATGACGGCACCAGCGCCGACTCAATCGGAGGCCGCGTTCCAGGGTGCGAAAATCAGCCACGGTCTGGACATAGGGCAGCCCCGCCGATTCCGCGAGGATCAACCCCACCTCGCTCATCTCGTCGTGCACGACGTGCACCAGGTCCGGCCTCGGCAAGATATCCTCGACCCAGAGCGATCGGGCGGCCCAGGTGCGCGTCCAGCGATTGCCCAGCGCCGCCAGCTCGAAGCAGCGCGGATCCCCGTCGAGCATGTTCCCGCGAGCCAGGCAGAGCACCTGCAATCGACACCCGCGCCGCTCGAGCCGCTCGAGCCACGGCACCAGTGGCCAACGTGCGTCGTACCGGCTCAGTCGGCCGGCCAGGACCAGGATTTTGATCTCGCCGCCTGCCATGCGTACCTATCCGGTTCCCTCGATCAAAACCCGTTTCGCCACGCGGCTGCTCAACCTGCGCCTCGCCAGGCTCAGGTCTTGGGCGATGCCTGGGCAACCGCATGCTCATCCGGCCGTTGGAATCGTTCCCACCTTTGGTTTATACTTAGGTCGTCCCTCTACAGCCGCCTGGCCAGATGTACCGAGGTTCGAGCGCAACGCATGAAGGTCACCCAGCTACCCGACGATGTCTCCCCTTCCCTGGAAGACTTGCTACCCCTCACCAATCGATTGATGGATAACGTCGGTCTGGTGGTCCTCGGTAAGCCGGAGGTCATCCGGCTGGCCGTGGTCGCGCTCCTGGCCGAGGGCCACATCCTGATCGAGGATGTTCCGGGGGTGGGCAAAACACTGCTGGCCCGGGCACTGGCTGCCAGTATTGACTGTAGCTTCCGGAGAATCCAGTTCACTCCGGATCTTCTGCCGTCCGACGTCCTGGGTTCGAGCGTCTATCACGCCCCGTCCGGCGACTTTGTCTTCAAGCCGGGGCCGCTTTTCGCCCACGTGATTCTCGCGGACGAGATCAACCGCACGACGCCGCGGACCCAGAGTGCCCTGCTCGAAGCCATGAGCGACCGCCAGGTCTCGGTCGAGGGCAAGACCTATCCGCTCGACGCTCCCTTCATCGTGCTGGCGACCCAGAATCCTTATGAGTACGAGGGCACTTACGTCCTGCCCGAGAGTCAACTCGACCGGTTCATGATCCGCCTCAGGATGGGCTATCCGATCCGCTCCGAGGAACGAAAGGTCTTCGCCAGCCACCGCCAGGGGGAACCGGTTGAGACCCTCGGCCCGGCACTTTCGGCCGAGGACATCCTGAGGCTCCAGCGGGCTGTCAGGGCAGTTCAGGTGGATGACGCCATCAGCGAGTACCTGCTCGATATCATACACGCCACCCGGCGGTCAGAGGATCTGCATGTAGGTGCAAGCACGCGTGGGGCGCTGACGCTGTACCGCGCGGCCCAGAGCCTGGCGCTCGTCTCGGGCCGGAATTACGTGGTTCCCGATGATGTGAAGACGCTGGTCGTGCCGGTCCTGTCGCATCGCGTGGTGGGGAAGTCCTTCCTGCAAGCCGGAGAGTTCGGCGCGGCCGAGGCGATCATCCGCGACCTGGTGGACCGGATCAAGGTGCCGACGTGAGGCGAGCGGCCGGCGATTCGGCGGATGGCCGGTGCCGGCGTCGGTTGTGCGGGTTCGAGCCGTGCCGAGATCGCCCAGGTTTGTGATCGTTTTTGCACACGTCGGTCGGTGCGCCGGCCCGCGGCTTTGCTTGCTTAGGAGTGGACATCGATGAGCGCCAATGAGAGGACCCCGGGACGCCGTCGGCGGGGCCGGATCCGGCGGATCGCCCGGGGCGTACTCGGCGCGCTCGGGCCCGCGGAGCGCTCGATCCTCACCCGCGAGGGATTCTTTTATTTCATCCTCAGCCTGGCGTTGCTATTCGCGGGCCTGATTCAGCAAGTCAACCTGATTCTCCTGGTCTTCACGCTCGCGGCGGGGCCGTTTCTGGCCTCGATCTTCGGCGGACGGCCGATGCTTCGCCGGCTCACGGTGGTGCGCCGGGTTCCAGCCTACGTTTTTAGCGGCGACCCCCTGGTTCTGGACTATGTCCTCGAGAACGGCCGTCGCTGGTACGTGGCGCTCGCGCTTTTCGTGGAGGACTCGCTGACGCCCGTCGATCGGACCGTACCGGGCTCGACTGTCCTGATGCCGCGCGTCTTCTTTCCCCGGGTGCCCGGCCGCGATCGCCGCCGGCTGCAATGGCAATGCGTGAGCCCGCAGCGCGGGCGCTACCGGTTCCGCGACCTGGACATTGGCACGCGCTCTCCCTTCGGCATCGTCGAGCACCGCGTCACGGTCTCGCTGGGAGACCAGATCGTGGTTTACCCCCGGATCGGTCAGCTCACCCGGCGGTGGTTCCTCATCCAGCGGCAGTCGACCGAGAACCGGCGAGGGCAGCGCCACGACCGCTCAGCGCAGCAGATGGAGTACCACGGACTGCGCGATTACCGGTCGGGCGATAGCCCGAGGTGGATCCACTGGCGGACGTCGGCCCGGCGCGGTGAGCTGATGGTCAAGGAGTTCGAGCAGCAGAACGAACAGGACCTCGCGATCCTTGTCGATCCCTGGCTCCCGCGCACCAAGGCAACGCCCGAGCAGCGGGAGGCGGTCGAGCAGGCCATCTCCTTCGCCGCCACCGTCTGCCTGGACACCTGCCGGCACCAGGGCCGTCGGCTGCTGCTGGGCTGGACGGGCCCGACTCCTGGCGCACGTCATGGCCCGGCTTCCGTGAAGCTGCTGCATGAACTGCTCGAACAACTCGCCATGCTCCGCTCCACCAGCGAGGGCAACCTCGCCGAGCTGCTCGACGCGCTGCCCCCGGCCGTCCTGCGCGAGGCCATCATCATTGTCGTCTCGACCCGGCCGCTGAACCTCCTCGAGGAGGCCGAGAGATCCCGGCGATTGACGGGCGCCGCCACCCGGGGAATCTCGGGGCGCATCTCGCTGCTCAACGCGGCGCAGGGCGATTTGATTCCGCTGTTCCAGACCGCCGAGAACACGACCCGGAATCTCCTCCAGCATCGCCTTTCCAGCGCCATCCAGGAACGACGATCGATCTACGAGGAACATCATCACGAGTCGGCCCCGCCCAGCGACGGAAACGGCCGGCCGGACGAGCCCATCCCAGATGGGATCGATCGAGGAGGCGACGGACTGTGAACAGCTACTCCATCTATCGCGGCAGCTTCTACCTGATGCTCACCGTGGCGACCGCGGCACTCAGCGGCGACAGCAGCGAGGCGCCCTTCTTCCGGATGTATCCCACATTCGTCGCCCTCGCCGGACTCGTCGCATTCCTCACCGTCGATCGCCGCCGGCGCCTGGCGCTGTCGCGGCCCGTCGCCAATTTCCTGGCCGCGCTAACCATCGTCCTGCTGTATTTCGAGTATCGATTCGACGAGGACCAGTTGATCCGGGCCCTCGGCCACTGGCTCGTCTACCTGCAGTTGATCATGTACTTCCAGCCGAAGACCGCGAAGGACGACTGGTTCCTTTTCCTCCTCGGGCTCGTGCAGGTGCTAATCGGCGCCGTCGTCAGCCAGAGCGACCGGATCGGGCTCTGGCTTTTCGCCTGGGCGATGCTGGCGATCTGGGTGCTCGGGCAGTTCTTCCTCCAGCGCGAGGCCGCCCGGTTCGAGCCCACCACCTCCGGCGCCGGGCCCTGGGTGCTACGGCCGGCCGTGAGGGACCCGTATGCCGGCCTCCTCGACCTCCCCTATGCGCTGTCCACAGCCCGGGTGCTGGTCACGACCCTGACTCTCGGCGGCCTGATCTTCCTGACCCTTCCCCGGCAGGCAGGCGCGACCCGGTTGCAGTCGAGGGCCCAGCAGGCCCGGCACCTGACCGGCTTCGACGAGGAAGTCTCGCTGGGCCAGTTCGGCGAGATCCTCGAGGATGAGACGGTCGTGATGACCGTCGAATTCACCGACATGGAAGGCAAAACGATCCCTCCGCCTGGCGAGCCCCTCTGGCGCGGCGTCACCATGCTCCGCTACGAGTCGGGACGCTGGCGTCGCCAGTCGAGGAATTCCTCGCAGCAGTACGTCGGATTCTCGAACCGCAATCTTTCGCCCAGGCTCATCCGGCAGAAGATCAAGCTCGAGGCGAACGACTCGCCAACGGTCTTCGCCATCCGGCCGATCCGGTCCACCAGCGCCATCCACCGGCTGCCGCCCATCCTCAACCCGGTCGACGGTACGCTCCAGCGGAGCGACCAGCGCCCCGGCCCGTACGACTACGAGATCCTGTCCGACCCCGACCCGAACGGCTTGCAGACCGGCGAACTCCCGCCCGACCTGTTCCGTAGCGATTACCTGCTCGACATCCCGAACTCGCTCAAGGCGAGGCTGCAACCGATCGCCGAGCACGTCGTCGCCGCCATCCACGAGAAAGGCCGCGCCGGGACCGAGGCCCGCGCCCGCGCCCTCGAGTCGTACCTGCGCGACACGCACCAATTCAAGTACTCGTTACGGATGGAGGTCGAGGATCCCTCCCTCGACCCTGTGGTCGATTTCCTCGTCAATCAGAAGGAAGGTCATTGCGAGTATTTCGCCAGCGCGCTTGCGCTTTTGCTCCGGTCGATCGAGATCCCGACCCGCGTCGTCAACGGCTTCAAGGGTGGCGACTGGAACGGAATCACCCAGACGATGAACGTGCGGCAAAAGCACGCCCATAGCTGGGTCGAGGCCTTCATCGGGCTCGGGCCGGAGAACGCTCCCATCTGGCTGACGCTCGACCCGACTCCCGGCGAGGAGCGTGAGGAATCCGTCGCGAAGGTCGGCGGGCTCGCGGGCCGTTTCCGGACCATCACCGACCTCGTCCGCCACATCTGGGTGTTTTACGTGATCGGCTACGACGGCGATCGCCAGAATCGCCTGCTGTATGCCCCCATGCAGCAGATGATCAACTGGGCCAAGGAGAAGTACATCGAGCTCGGCGCCCTGTTGCGCCGCGGTCTCGCCGTCCTGTTCCGGTTCGAGGATATCAGCTCATTCATCAGCATCCGCGGCTTCTTCGTCTCGTTCATCATCCTGACGCTGCTGGCGGGCGTCGTCCACGCCGCGACCCACCTCTGGACTCGCCTGAGCCGTTGGCTGCGTGGGCCTGGGGTCGAATCGCTGTCGCTGACCGCGGGAATCCTCTTCTATCGAAGAATGGCGCAGCTCCTGTCGCGACTCGACCTCCACCGGACCCCAACCGAAACCCAGGGCGAGTTCGCCGTCCGCGCGGCCCGGGCCCTCGCCGCGCAGGGCGAGGGAACACTCGCGGTGGTGGACGTCCCCAGAGAGGTCGTCGAGGCGTTTTATCGGGTCCGCTTCGGCCACCTCGATCTCGAGACGGAGTCGCTGCAAGAACTCGATGCACGGCTCGACTCACTCGAGGCCAGCCTTCCCCAGAAAAGGTAAACAGCGCGCGAGCCGAGCGAGCCGGCCGGCGGAGATCGCCCGCCGTCGTCCGGCGCGGTCGCCGCCGCCATCGGCCCGGCGTCACCGGGCCGGGCGTCTTCCCGCCCATCGTATGGCCCGTGACGTCCTGATCGGATCGGAGTGAAAGAATGCGAGTCGGAATCGTCGGGTTCGCCGGAAGTGGCAAGAGCACGTTATTCGAGCTCCTGACCGGTGCCCGGCCGGACCCCAGCAAGATCCATTCGGGACAGGTTGGCATCGCCACCCTCTCCGACCCTCGGCTGGCCTATCTGGCGGACATGCATCGGCCCAGGAAGGTCACCCCCGCCACGGTCGAGTTCCTCGACACACCCGGCCTGATGGCGGGCTCCCACGCCGATAACCCGCAGCGCCTGGCCCTGATCCGCGAGGGGGATGCACTCCTGATCGTCCTCAACGGCTTCGCCGGCGCCGATCCCGCCTCGGAACTGGGAAGCTTCCGCGAGGAAATGCTCTTCGCCGATCTCGGCGTCGTGACCAACCGGGCCGAGCGCCTCGAGGCCAGCGTCAAGAAGCCTCGACCCGATCGCGAGGCCCAGGTCAAGGAGCTCGAGCTGGTCAAGGTCATCCAGGCAACGCTCGAGCAGGGGAAGACCGTCGCGACCCTGGGCCTGTCGGACGAGGAGAAGAAGCCGGTCCGTTCCTTCGGGCTCTTGACCGACAAGCCCGAGGTCACCGTGCTGAACGGACCGCAGGATCGGGGCGTGCCCGAGTCGCTCAGGCAACTCGCCCCCGATGCCCTTTCGATCGACGCCAAGCTCGAGCTGGAGCTCACTCAACTCGACGTCGAGGAACGTGCCGCCTTCATGGCCGACCTCGGGATCACCGAGCTGGGCCGCGACCGGATCATCCGGGCGGCGTACGACGCCGTGGGCATCATCACGTTCTTCACGGCCGGCGAGCCCGAGGTCCGCGGCTGGAACCTCGAGCGCGGTGCTAGCGCCGTCGAGGCCGCCGGCAAGATCCACACAGACCTCGCCAGGGGCTTCATCCGCGCGGAGGTCACCGCCTTCGACGACCTCGAGCGCGCCGGGTCCGTGAAGGAAGCCAGGGCCCGTAACCTTCAGCGGCTCGAGGGGAAGGACTACGTGGTCAAGGACGGCGACATCATCTACTTCCGCGGCGCCCTGTGAGGAAACGCCGTCGGGCCCGGTGCGCCGGAGGATTCAACGCCCCCGGCTGACCGGGAGCTCACGGGTTCCCGGGGAAGTCGTCGCGAGGACCTTCGGATCCGAACCGGGTGCTGGTCCCTCGGTAACCTCGGTGCGCGGCATGACCGCGGTGGCGGGGCGATTCGGCGCGAGGGCGGGACCACCCGCCGGTCTCGGGACGGCTGTCGCCTCCTCGGCTGGAGGGGTAGCGCCCGAGGTGGCACGTTCGCCAGCGGCCGTCCGTCGCCCCTGGGGATCCCGCTGGTACAGGATCACGGCGAAGAAGCACACGGTGGCGATGCTCAGGAAGATGCTCGGCACGGCCTGACGGTTCATGATGGCTCATGGGGCTGATGCTTCGTTCGGTGTGCGGCTTCAAAAGGCCTCTTGATTCAGGATCGGCACCGGGCCGCGATGACTTGAGCTCCTCCTCGCGAAAAGCGGATCGCATTCCGGCTGGACTGATTGAGCAATTCCGGCCGAAGTCTAAGGAGGTCGGGCCTCCCCTGGCCCCAGTCGTCAGATTCATGGTCGCAAACCCCCAAGATGAGCGCTCGGAGGCCGGACCTCCACCACCGCGGTCACGTTGGAGCCGCCCACGAGCCCACCGCCCCGTCGCCACCGGCCGGGGCTGCACTTGTCCGCGGCAGACTAACGGGTTAGGATGAATCTGATGGAGTCGGTCGTTTTGGCTGATCGCAAGTCGCCCCCCGATCAGGAACCTAAGCCCATGCCTCGGATAGCCTTCCGTCCGCTGGTGCTCATCGCGGTCCTGGCCTTGATGGCCGTTGTCGGTGCGCAGGCCCCTGCGCCACAGCCCGAGGAACAGGAGATCGCGCGGGAAGTGGTCGACCTGGTCGAGAAGAACCACATGGCCCATCCGCGGATCGATGATGCGATCGCGGTCAAGTGGTTCGACAATTACATCAAGAAGCTGGATCCCCAGAAGTACAACTTCCTCAAGTCGGACGTGGCCGACTTCCGCAAGGAAGCCCCGACGCTCGACGACCAGATCCGCAAGGGTAACGTCGACTTCGCCAAGAAGGTCTTCGCCCGCTTCCTCGAGCGGAACGACGAGCGATTCCACACCGAAATCGAACTGCTCAAGCAGAAATTCGACTTCAAGGTCGATGAGTCGTTCAACGACGACTTCGACCATACGGATTTCCCCGCGGATCGCGCCGAGGCCGACGCTCGCCTGCGCAAGAAGGTCAAGCTCGACCTCCTCTTCACGAAGGTCGTCGGGGACCAGACCGAGGCCGAGGCCATCCGGAAGCTGACGATCCGCTATCGCGATCTGAACCGGATGTTCCACCAGTTCGATTCGGGCGACCTGCTCAGCTACTACCTGAGCAGTCTGACCGAGACCTTCGACCCCCACTCCGCCTACCTCAATCAGAAGGATCTCGAGGACCTGCTCAACCAGTCGCTGCACCTTCAACTCGAGGGCATCGGCGCCTCGTTGCGGTCTGAGGACGGCTATGCTGTTGTCCAGGAAGTCGTGCCCGGCATGGCGGCGGACAAGGATGGCCGGCTCCAGCCCGAAGACAAGATCATCGGCATCCAGAAGGAGAACGGCGAGGAGATCGACCTCGTCGAGAAGAAGCTCAGCGACGTCGTCCGCTACATCCGCGGTCCACGCGGCACCAAGGTCCGCCTGATCGTCCAGCCCGAGGGGAGCAAGGAGCGGAAGATCTACGAGCTGACCCGCGAGCGAATCGAGCTCAAGGAGCAGCACGCCAAGGGCAAGATTCTCGAGGCCAAGGACACGTCCGGCAAGTCCTACAAGATCGGCATCATCAGCCTTCCGACCTTCTACGGCGACACCATGGCCATGCTCCGCGGCGAGCAGGATGCGGTCAGCGCCACCTCCGATTGCCGCAAGATCCTCGAGAGCTTCCGCAAGGCGGGCGTCGAGGCGGTCGTGATGGATCTTCGCGACAATGGCGGCGGCCTTCTCGAGGAGGCCAAAACCCTCTCCGGGCTGTTCATCGACACCGGCCCGGTCGTCCAGGTCAAGGAGGTCCTCGGCGTGAAGCCCCTGGCTGATGAGGACGAGGGGATGGCCTGGAACGGTCCGCTCGTCGTCCTGATCAACAAGGCCAGTGCCAGCGCGTCGGAAATCTTCGCCGGCGTGATCAAGGACTACGGCCGTGGGCTCATCATCGGCGACGCCAGCACCTTCGGCAAGGGCACCGTCCAGAGCATCGTGCCGATCCAGGATCATTCCCGCCGCCACTTCTTCGCCAAGGAGGAGCCGAAACGCGGCGCACTGAAGCTCACCATCCAGCAGTTCTTCCGCGCCAACGGCGACAGCACCCAGATCAACGGCGTGAAGCCGCACATCCACATCCCGTCGATCCTCGATCACCGTGACTTCGGTGAAAGCAAGATGGACAACGCGGTGAAGTTTGAGCGGGTTGACGCCCTACCCCACGACCAGTATCACGGCGTGCCCGACGACCTGGTCGCCTCGCTCAATCAGCGATCCGAGCAGCGGCGCAAGGACGACCCCAAGTTCCGCAAACTCGACGACCAGATCAAGAAGTACGTCTCCCGCAAGGCCCGCCACCTGATCTCGCTCAACGAGGCCAAGTTCCGCTCCGAGTACATCCCCGAGGATGGTGAGGAAAAGGCGGCCGACGAGAAGGCCAAGAGGGATCGCAAGAAGAAGAAGTACATCGAACGGGAAATCTGGCCGAACGACTTCTACAACGACGAGGTGATGCGGATCGTCACCGACTATCTGAATCTCGGCTCGAAGGTCCTGGCCGACGCCCAGGAACGCGCCAAGCTCGCCGGTCAATAACTTCCACCAATCACCCGATCGTTGCCGCCTTCGATTCCACCGGCATGAAACTCGGTCGTGCCGAGGTCATACGAACGCCCCGCGCCCCAGCGCGGGGCGCTTTCGTTGGCGGAGTCACTATCCGAGAGGAATGTTGGAGCCTGGCCTTCATGGGTCTGGGTCTACGATATCCGTGGGAGATCCCAGGGAAGGGCCCGGGCTGAGGCTCGTCGGAACGGCAGATGGTCGGTGGGGATCTCCTGACCCTGTCCCAAACCCAGACCGCAGGTCTCCTGCGCTTTCGCTGGCCGGCGTTTGCGCGGGAGACCTTCCGACACGACTCGCTGCTGAACCCACCTCGATCGAGGCCGGCGCTTCCGCATCGATCCTTGCCCCGAAGGAGCGATTCGTGGTGGTGTCCGGCGAGCAGTCTCGACCTTTTGGTCGCGTTTCCCGGCGGGATTGGAGACCATCGCCGAACAGACCCGCGCCAAATCGAGACGACTGTCTCACCCCGCAGGCCGGC